>NZ_JAWDHA010000021.1:0-61957 GCF_034190895.1 Virgibacillus sp. M23
TCCAAATTCAAACCCTCGGTCATCCTGCGCACGTGCCACGTGTTTGTTTTTAGCGATGTCGATTCCTACAATTAATGTTTCTGGTGTGATTTGCGATAGTTTGTGATTTTGATTATAATTCATAGTGGGTCCTCTCCTTGGTATTTATTAATTTCGGGGTCAATGCGCATTGACACCCTGTACTATACCAAGGGGGCTCTTTTTTGTTCAACCCTCAAATTTCTTCATTACAGGAATGCTCCTATGAAGCAGTATCTACTTTTTCTGCATCCCAATACATCTCACTAAATACGTCTGCTAGAGCATCAGCCGAACGATATAGCTCGTCCAGTTTGTTTTCTACTCCCCCGAATTCAAACAGCAATGCGTTATTAGATAAATCTTGATTAAATACTCCATTTGTTCCTTTACCTTTTCTCGGAAATACCCCTCTGCTTAAACCAGGATATTTTTCTTCTAACAGATAATGCAGCTTAGCTGCTAAGTCAAGGTTCTTCTTATAAGAGTTATGCTCAGCGCCAACAACTATCATAATGCGGGCATAGGATTTTCCGTTTATTTGCTTCGTCGTTTTTTCCTTTTTGATAGCATCACGATGTAAATCAAAAGCATATTGAATATCCTTATTAGTGGATAGTGTGTCAGCAACTACCTCCCTAGATGCATCATACGACCTGCCAAACCCCCAGCCCTTTTCATGCAATTTTTTGGTTATATCTGTATCATCAACTACAGTTCCGATTCCATTTGCCTGCAATGATTTAGCTAGTCGATTACTCACCTTTGAAATATTCACTTCCTTATGATAAGCCTTATCAGGGTCCTTTACGTCAGGTAAATAAGGAAGAAAGGACTCTCGATTATGTGAATTATAAATATAAACAACCTCTTTATTCCCTGTCGTTGGCGTATTTTTTTCTTTGTTCGTTTCTAATTGTTCTGTTGCGCTTTCCTCATCTTCAATTATTGCTTCTCTCTCTTTTAGAACTTCTTGTAGTGGTGGAGAAGATTCAATTGGTAGGTTTGTATAATTTGTACCTTCACCAGCAATTAATATGTGGTTATCAAAAACCTTAAATCCAGGTAATTCATTGCCTAACAAGCTTCTAATATCATTTGGTTTTAGACTTGTTGCAATGCGAAACAGAGTTGTAGACAAATCAAGGAATTTGTGATCTTCAGGTACAGCTTGCTGAAATGCCCGATTTTCAATTCCTAGCAAGTATAAAAAAGTAGAGCTATTAATATCAGTTGTCCATTCCGTAATTACTTCAGAAGAAAGGCGATAAGCGGGCTTTATCGTTGTTAGAATACCGATGCAAGTAAAAAGTATTAGAGCACCGATAATGTATAAGCTACTTCGCTTATATAAAAGACGAAGCCCGCTATGTTTATGCAGATCCATGGTTCCACCCTTTCTGAATTCACGCTATAGTTAACTCTATGACACAAATCCAGAAGCTAGAACCTAATCTTTTATTTTTTGGAATATTGATAGAAAGGTTAACGAGAATAAGATGCGAAATTATCTACATTGACAGTTTCATGCATAGCAGCATTAACGCCGTTTGCTATTAGGCTAGCCATATCAATCATAAAACCATCTACTTCTTTAGGTGTTACCATTAAATTATGACCAATCGGCGTTAATACTTCTGTTATTAGTTTTCGCTTTTCATCGTCAGATAGATTCCCTACTATACCAAGGAATGTTTGACGTTTTTCTTCATCTGGTAAATCTTCATCCGTTAAACGTTTCTCACCAAATGACATACCAGCAGGTGTTAATGACTTGGAGGGATCATCCTTTTCTTCCCACTCTCTACCAAAATGCTTCAATAAAAAGTCGATGGTATCACTTGTGATGGTAACAGCATCAACAACTGTCGGAACTCCAATAGCCATCACAGGAATGCCTAACGTTTCTTTACTTATTTCTTTTCGTTTATTTCCTACACCAGATCCAGGATGTATACCAGAGTCGGATAACTGAATGGTTTCATTAACTCGTTCAATGGACCTTGAGGCAAGTGCATCAATACAAATAACAAAATCTGGTTGATATTTCTCCACAATTCCGAAAATGATGTCACTTGTTTCAATACCAGTAACCCCCATTACGCCAGGTGTCACAGCAGCTACTGGCCGGTAACCTTTTGAAACCGTTTCATGTTCCATTTGGAATAAATGACTAGTTACTAGCACTTTCTCTACGGTCATCGGACCAAGTGCATCGGGTGTAACATTCCAGTTTCCTAATCCTACAATTAAACCTTTACTATCGACTGGAATATTGTTTTTAGCAATTAATTGTTCCAGTTCTTTAGCTAACACCTTTGCAGCTTGCTCCTGTCTTTTTGTATCTTGTCGTTTTACACCATCAGCATAAATGGTAATATAGGATCCCGGTTTTTTACCTAGAAGCTCAGCACCAGTATCATCGATCTCTACATAAGAAATATTAATTCCTTCATCATTTCTTTCTTTTATAGTGACTCCTTTTATTTTTTTCTGATCAGTTGCCTCTTGATTTTCAACATACATATCCTTTGCTTCAATGGCTAGATCTGTCCTAACTTGATATGGTACAATATCATTCTTTTTGTTTTCCATAGCTCGCTCATCCTTTCTTCATCTGTTAGTAATAGATTTAACAAAATAGCGAAACTCATACATTTGATAACAAAGCTATTGAAAACAAACCGTTCCTCTGGTAAAATGACTTTTGTCCATAGACAAAAAAAGCAAATACAAATCACTTTACATTTGTTGGGATGAAAACAAATACATTCATAATTGTGATGATATTTCAGGAGGTGAAAAACTTATGGCAAATATTAAATCTGCAATTAAACGTGTAGAAACAAATAATAAAAAACGCACAAACAATGTTATGCAAAAATCTGAAATGCGTTCACAAATTAAGCGTGTAGAAAAATTAGTTGAAGCTAACGATAAAGAAAACGCAATCGTTGCTTTAAAAGATGCGAATAAATCAATTGATAAAGCTGTTCAAAAAGGGATTATTCATGCTAACAACGGTAATCGCCAAAAATCACGTCTAGCTAAGAAATTAAATCAATTAGGCGCATAATAAAAAACGATCCCTTAGGATCGTTTTTTTGTTTGTTAGCTCAAGTGGATAAATATGGGCGTGTTGAGCTACGTCCAACTCCAGTTCCCAGAAACGAGGCAACTTCACGAATCACCCCTAATCTAAGTCATTATCGGCTCGCAAGCTCACCGTGCTTCCTTTATTTCCGTTAACTCGCTCCAGTCGCTACGTTTTAATCGGACGCTTACGCTTTTGTTCTAGCAATTTTTCCTTTCGTTAAATGATATAGAAGTATTTCAAATGCTAATTCTTTCTCCATAGATCCTTGCTTCATTGCTGCATCAGCATCTGCTAGTTGATCCATAATATATTCTAAAGTATCTATAGAAAATTGCTTTTCTCGTTGCATAGCTATTTTAATAACATAGGGATGCACCCCAAGTTGTTTTTGCATATGAGATTGACTGTAGCCTTTTTGCTTTAATAACTTCACTCGAAAAATCGTACGAAATTGGAAGGCAAGTAAACCAATCAATGCAATGGGTTCTTCCTTCATTTTTTCTAAATCCTTATATATAGCAATTGCCTTATGTAAATCACGATTCATGACAGCATCCACTAATTTCAATGAAGAATTTGTAGTAGTATGCGATAAGAGCGCTTCAGCAATTTCCCTTGTAATTTCACCATTCTCCCCAACATACATTGCTAATTTTTTCAATTCGCTTTCCAATAAGTGCAAATTCGTGGATAATTCCGATTCTAATAAATCATAAACATCATCACCAATTGTAACATGAAGCTGATCAGCCAATTGCGAAATCCACTTCTTTAGCTCATATTCCTTTATAGCGTTACATGCCACTACAGATGCTTGCTTTTTTAATTGTTTCGTTACTTTTTTCCGTTCGTCAATTTTTTCATATGGCGCAATCAAAACAAGTACGGAAAAATCAACTGGTGCAGACAGATAACGTTGTAGCGACTCAAGATCATGCTCAAACGAAAGTTTATCCGGTTTTGCTTTTAAGAAAACAGCGTTAGTAGCTATGATCAATTTACGCTCACCAAATAAAGGGAATGTTTCCGTATCTGCAATAACATCCTGTATAGATGTTTCTTCTAAATCATAGCTCGATAAATTATCTTTATCATCATCAAGAATGGCTTCCATTAAACGTGTTTTAAGTGATTGTATAAAATAGGGCTCGTTTCCATATAGTAAAAATACTGAGGATATTTGATTTTTTTTTATTTGTTTTACCGCTTCCAAATAGGACATGCAATTCACTCCAACCTTTTTTGCTGTACCTTTATATGGTAAAACGTTAATAGAAGAATGGCAAGGAATAATGAGAGGGAAAAGACTGGCATCTTCTTCCCTCTCCAATCTATATTAACGCTTGCATAACTGCTCTAGAAACAGTCATGTCAAACGATATTTGATCTTATCTATAGATTTTCCCGTCTAAGTAAAAGTATAGATGTTAAGTCTTTCTAAATTTGGGATCCATTCAATTCGATATAAATTTATTGCAAAAGTGGATTTTTTAAAAAATATAATTTATACTAATGGTGATATAGGAGGGGTAATTGTGAACGAATTTGAAAAAGATATTCAATCTAAAAATAATGACGTTGTTGACTCCATCAAAGGTTTTGCATTTTCTTTTATTTTCTTTCTTGTGCTATTTGCAATCGGAGTTATAATTAGTGTAGCAGGAGCCTAAATCCTCATTCGTTTACATAGGTTAGACATGTGAACGTAAGTAAAGAGACTGTGTCACAGTCTCTTTTTTGTTTGGATGAATCATGATATATTACTATGGTAAAAAACGATAAAACGTTCCCCGGTCTTTTATAAATTTAAACTGTATCGCACCATCTCTATCTGTACGCAAAACAATTGCACCACTTTCTCGTAAATTACGGATAACTTCATCTGACGGATGACCATATGAATTGTCCTCACCAACAGAAATTAATGCGTAATGAGGTGCTAATTGTGTTAAAACCTCTTTATCTGTAGATGTTTTACTGCCATGATGTGCTACTTTAAGGACATCAACGTTTATATTTGGGTATGATTTCACTATTTCTTTTTCCTCTTTTTTACTTATATCGCCTGTAAAAAGCCAATTCATTCCCCCAATATTAGTAAATAGAACAAGTGAATTGTCATTTGCTGATTTTCTATCTTCAAATGGTGCCAACACTTTAAAAAGTGTATTTCCTACTACAATTGTATCATTTCTTTTTACAGTAACTACCTCAGAATAGTTCCATACAATCTCCTTGCTATCAAAAAAATCACTTATAAATATATTATTTACTTCTATATCCTCCAGTATATAATCCACACTTCCAATATGATCCAAATCCTCATGCGACAAAAAGATAGCATCTATTTTGTGAATACCTTTTGCAAATAAATACGGCTGAATAACCTGATTATATACACTAGCCGATGGCTGCTGGTTTGTGTTTGTAACCTTTGAACCAGCATCTATAAGTATCACACCTTTACGATAAGGTAATTCAATAATAAAAGCATCACCTTGTCCGATATCGAGCATTGTTACTGTCCCTATGGGAGAAAAAAATGGTCGGCTTATATCGACTAAAATTATCATTACGATGATAACTCCGCAATAAAATGACTTTACTTGCTTTCCCCTCTCCAAGTAACCCATAAAGAAGAAGAGAAAGAGGTAATATAATATAACAGCAACAAATGACATAGAGCCTGCAACCAAAGGATAATGTAGATAGTTATCTATTTTTCCAATACCAAGCAACACCTGTTCATGAACGACAATAAACAACTGATCGATAATTGAGGATATGGTGGATATAGGAGACGTAAATAAAAGCATTAATAAAGTGGGAATAACAAAGAATGTAAAGTATGGAACAATGAAAAGGTTGAGTAAAATGGATAATGGTTGGAGTATGTGGAAGTAATGAAATAGTAGCGGAATTATCATCATTTGCGCAATGAAACTAATAAGTAGCATCTGTTTGATTGAAGATTTTGTTCGGGATAAGCATTTCCTCGAAAGCAATAATCCAAAGGTTACCATAAATGAGAGTTGAAATCCCACATGATATATAATCAGCTTATCAAATAGAATTAGCACAATAAATGTAATACTAAGTACATCTGTAACACTGATTTTCCATTTGGTTTTATGGAGGATGATAAAAAATATAGCCATGATACTGGCTCGCCATACAGAGGGTTCCCCTCCAGCCATCAGCGCATAGACAGGCAGAAATAGCAGCATTCCCCATTGCGCGTACTCTTTTGTGAAAAGGTTTGTCCTAACTAAAAGAAAATAAGTAATGGTTATCATTAATCCAACATGCAGGCCTGAGATTGCCAATAGATGACTTAATCCCCATTGTCGAAACAATTCAATCGTATCTTTAGCTAAAAAAGATTTATCTCCAAATAATAATGCAAGTATCCAGGCAGCAGTTCCATCACTTATATTTCCGTTAACGTAATCAAGCATGGATGCTCTTATTTGATATATATGATGTAAAAATCCCGTACCTTCTAGACAATCTAACTCGTCTAAACTTGTGATAATGGATTGATAAGAAATCCCTTGCTTATTCGCATATCCTTGATAATCAAATTGACCGGGATTCGTCGCTGGCTTAGGGATATCCAGTAACGTAGAAATCCGACAGGTGGATCCATATGCTATGTGCGGATAGTTGCTGGCCACATGCACTGGATTGTCTGGGAAATACAACATAGAAACTTTGCTATCTGTATTTGCAATTTGAAAGATAAATGATATTTTTTCGGGTTCTACTTGAATAGGAGTAATGATTGTACCTGTTAATTCTTTATCTTGAGGAGGCTGTTTATGGTTAATTTCAGTGGTTTCTATTCGAGGGATAAAAAAGGAAAAGAATATAAGGGAGATGAGGGATAGTACAAACGGCATTGCACATATCCTTCTCCTATAAAATAAATAAAATAACCAAACAAGAAATACTGCAGCAATAATCGGGTGATTCATCCATTTCATCAAGCTACTTACAACGACAGCCAATGCAGGAAAATGCCAGAATCCTTTCACATGATTCTCCTTTATCGTAAATTAAATAAATCAAATGCTTTATTTTTCCATTTCTGCAATTCATTACGATCAATTTCTTCATTTTCTAGCTTCTGTATTAAATTTTGAATGTAATGCTGTTTTTCCAGATAATTTGTATCAACTGTCAAATAATCAAGCTCTACCTTCTTGGTAATAACTCCAGCCTCAGCAAACAACTCGATAGCATAATCATTATTATGATAATCCTCTGCATAATAAACAGTATTGATTCCTGCTTGAATTAATTGCTTACAGCATTGCAGGCATGGGAAGTGTGTTACATAGATATCTGCATTCTCGGTAGGAACACCAAATTTAGCGCATTGCAATAATGCATTTGCCTCAGCATGAATCGTACGTACACAATGCCCGTCGACAACATAACAACCTTCATCAATACAATGAACACTTCCCGAGACACTTCCGTTATAGCCTCCAGCAATAATTCGTTTATCTCTTACAATTGTTGCCCCTACCATTAGTCTAGTACATGTACTGCGTAATGAGAGTAAATGACTTTGCGCCATAAAATATTGATTCCATGAAATTCGTTCCATCATTATTCCCCTTTATGTATTTTTTGAAATCATTCATTTTCAGTTATGGAATTTGAATCTCTTCCTGAAATACTTCAATTGTTTTCTCGCCAATTCCAGAAACGTTTAGTAGATCGTCTATTGTGGTAAATGGCCCGTTTTCTTCTCTGTATCTTACAATTGCCTCTGCCTTTGCTGGTCCAATCCCACTCAAACTCTCAATTTCTTCTACCGAGGCTTGGTTTATACGCAATTTCTCGTTCGTCTCCGTACCTGACAATGACGATGAATAATCACTTTCACTATCTGCAACTGAAATAACCATTTCGTCCTGTACTTTTTGCGCAAGGTTTACTTGGGACTCATCTGCATTTTTAGTAAACCCTCCAGCTACTTCTATTGCATCGATCACACGATCTTCCACTTCCAACTCATAGACACCTGGTTTATTTACTTCACCTTTTACATCCACAACGACAGTACTTGTGTCCTCTACCTGATTCGTACGATTACTGTTCACCGTATCTGTCGGATCAATCGGCTCGCTAGTATCAATGATTTTTGCATCTTCATCACCTGTATCTTTATCTCCGATCATAAGAAGTAAAATGATTATGACGACTGGAATACCAATAAAGAAAAGTACTTTTTTTAATATATTAGAGTACAAATGTTCACCTCCTTTTTGAGGAATAGAAGGAATTTATTTCATTTCTCCTACTTAAAATTCGACATGCTTAACTTGTTTTCCTTTTTATGAAAAAAAACCGGAAATACAGATTATTCCGGTTTCTTCTCAGCTGAAAAGAAAATTCTTGCTGTATTATTATTTAAACTATCTGCTTTTAATGAAAAATCACCATATACTTTAATATTTTCAAAACCTGACTCATTCAATATTTTTTTATAAATTTCTACAGGAAATGTTCGTTGATGATGTTCCTCTTCAAATCGATGGTATAAATTGTCCTTATCCCTTACAAAAAAAGTTAACTGATGGAACATTTCACCAGGCTGTGTTCCTTCTGCACAAAACCAAATATAAGAAGCATCTTCCGTAACATCAGCGAATGTTTCCCCAAAATAATTATCAGTAATATAGCTAAGCGCGTGAACATCAAATAAAAATAGCCCACCTGGATCGAGTGCTTCGTTTATATTTATAAATGTATCTCTTAAGGAAGCTTCTGACGTAATATAATTAATGACATCACAGTAACTGACTATAGCATCAAGCCCCTGAAGGCCTACAAGACTTCGCAAATCTTGACAAATCCACTGGATAGACATATTTTCTGTAGCAGACTTATGTGCTGCATATGTTAACATATCTGCCGCATAATCTACTCCTGTGACCTGATATCCCTTTTTTGCCAATCGGATTGCTATTTCTCCCGTACCACATCCTAAATCAGCGATCGTCCCAACTTCTCGTTGTCTTGATTTAAACTGAGCTTCCGTAAATGCTACCCATTGATCATAAGGGGCATCTTCCATTAACAGGTCATAAACATTCGCCATTTTTTCGTAAGCCATTACTATTTGTTGTCCTCCAATTGCAATGAGACTGGAGCTGCATCTCCCCAAAGACGCTCTAAATTATAGTAGCTTCTTTCATCCTTATGAAATATATGACAAACGACATCACCTATATCCACTAAAATCCATCTAGCCTGTTCAAATCCCTCTAAACGTTTCAAGGAAATATCGTTCTCTTCCATCTTATCCTTAATCCCCCTTGCTATTGCTTGCACTTGTCGTTCATTACTTCCATGGCATATTAAAAAATAGTCCGCTACTAATGATACTTCGTTCATATCAAGTGCAATAATGTCCTCAGCACGTTTATCATCACACGCTTCGGCTGCAAGTTGTATAATTGTCTTATTTTCCATTAATGGTTACCTCCGTTAACTCTTCTTATTAAATCATTGTACGTATGAAAGGTGTCAGGATAAATGGCAGTATTCTTGTTCATTAAGAATCGAATCGTATTTGCTGATGCCATTAAGCACGCATGTACCAAGTCGACCTTTGCCATCTCCCGCACCTTATCTATACCTGGAAATTTTCTACCGGGTTCTATATAATCAGCTAAAAATATTATCATTTCTAGGTTACTCATATGAGCTCTTCCTGTTGTATGGTAATGAATAGCATTTTGGATATCTATATCCTTTACACCGAATTCTTTCTCAATAAGCAATGCTGCTACTGGACCATGCCATAATTCATGATGATAATCTAATAAGTCTTTAGGTAAATAGGACGTTACTATCCATCGCGCAAGCTCATCCCTCGATCGATATTTCGCGTAATCATGGAAGACGGCTGCAAGTTCTGCTTTTTCAACTTTTTCACCATATAACAAAGCAAGCTCTTTTGCTGTTTCCGCCACGCGTAACGAATGCTCATAGCGAGCTGTTGTTAAGTGTGGCTTCACGATGTCCTTTGCTATCTCAATTTTCATATAAGTGATTCTCCTTAATATAGTTATAAACGGAGTCAGGTAGTAAATAGTGAATGGTTTCACTACGTTCTAACCGTTCCCTTAATAACGTAGAGGAAATCTCTATTAATGGGATGTCTACTTCCACTATTGGATAATGTGTTTGTAAAGAATGAGTAGACCGTTTAACACCAACAAATTGGATTAGTTGCATTAACTCATCAATTCGTTCCCATTTTGGTAAATATTCAACCATATCCGCGCCAATAATGAAATAAAATGTTTTATGAGGATGATTTTTCTTTAATTCCTTTATCGTATCAATTGTATAAGACTTTCCAACACGGTTGATTTCGACTGGATTCACCTTAAAATACCTATTATTCTCAATAGCTAAATGTACCATTTCCAGTCGATTGTTCGGGCTTGTTTTAACATCTTCTTTGTGCGGAGGTGTATAAGATGGGATAAACCACACCTCATCCAATTCAAGCGAAATCCGAACCTCTTCAGCAATGATCAAATGACCAATATGCGGTGGGTCAAACGTTCCTCCTAAGATACCAATACGCTTCATCAATAAACACCTTTTACGGAAGACGAATCTGTTTGTTTTCTGTAGATTCTTTATACAATACGATATTATTCCCAATTATTTGCACGATCTCTGCGTCCGTTCCAGTTGCTAATTGCTCAGCAACGGTGTCTTTATCATCCATACAATTTTGTAAGATACTCACTTTTAACAGTTCTCTTTTTTCTAGTGCATCCTCAATTTGATCAATCATATTTTGATTCACACCTATTTTACCAACTTGGAAAATAGGCTTCAGTTGATTTGCTTGTGCTCGTAAAAAACGTTTTTGCTTACCTGTTAACATATTATCTTCCTTCCAGTATAATTTGTAATTCTTGATCCATGCGTTCCATTGGTGGCTTTATGCCTGTCCATATTTCATAAGCATATTGTGCCTGATATAGCAACATCGTATGTCCAAAATGCAGAGAAAAACCATAACACTTTGCCTGTGTCAGCAAATTTGTTTCGATCGGTTGATAGATAATATCACTAACAATCGTGTCGTTTGGCTTTGTGTTTTTAATTTCAATGATTGATTTATCAGCATACGGTTTCATGCCTACAGAGGTGGTTTGAATAACTACATCATATTGATCAATTTGTTTTTCAACGCTTTCCAATGGCATTACCTGTGACTGCACCTGATATAATCTTATTATATCAAGCGCTTTTTCCTTTGTACGGTTTGCTATGTCTATCGTTGTAAAGCCAGCATCCTGCAATGCAGCATAAATTCCTCTTGCAGCACCACCTGCCCCTAAAATAAGCGCACGTCTATCTGCTTTAGAAAAAAGGCGTGGATATTTACTTTTAAGAGATCGTACATATCCAATACCATCCGTATTATATCCAATCCATTTCCCATTCTTATTACGTACCGTATTTACAGCACCAATTGCCTTTGCCGTATGATCCACTTCGTCAAGAAATGGGATGATTTTTTGTTTGTAAGGAACAGTAATGTTAAATCCATGTAGTTCTTTTTGTCTAAACGCATTTATTTTTTCGCTAAATGACCCTTCAGGATTAATTTCGTAAATCTCATATTCTCCATCTATATGGGTTCGTTTCATAAATTCTTTATGAATCCACGGTGATAATGAATGGGCAATTGGATAACCAATCAATCCAAACCGATACACATTATTTCTCCCCTTCCTAGTTAAACGAATTTCTAATTGATACAGATACACCCTTCGGACTATGGGCTGTTACAGAGGCACCATTTCCTTGAATAGACACCCACCCAAGCCCCGGAAACACAATATCCTTCTTATCTGCTGAAATCCGAAAATCGCTTGGTGTTAAATTAGGAAGTTTTTCTAATGTTTTTTCATTTGGTGGCGATAACAGCTCGCCTAAATGATTTTCATATAAATGCTCGGCATTTTCAAGCTTTGTACGATGAATGGGCAATTGATTGGAAAAGTAGCAAACGAATGACTGCCGCGCTCCTTTGATAAAGTCCAATCTAGCGAGTCCACCAAAAAACAATGTTTGACCGGCATTTAATTGATAAACCCTTGGTTTGATTTCTTTATTAGGAGAAATTGCTTTTAAATCAGGCGGAGATATATAGTGCGCCATCTGTTGTTTATTAACAATTCCCGGAGTATCTATTAATGTAGAATGATCATCTAATGGTATCTTAATGAATCCTAACGTTGTACCTGGAAAATAAGAGGTAGTAATAACCTCACTGTAGCCAGTAGATTGCTTTATTAAGCGATTAATAAATGTTGATTTTCCAACATTTGTTGTTCCAACAATATACACATCCTTATTTTGTCGATAGGCTTCTATTTGATTTGTCAGCTCTTCCATACCATGGCCTTTTGTAGAAGAAATCAAGAATACATCTTTTATGCGAATCCCATTCTCTTTTGCTTGTGAACGTAACCACTGCATTAATTTTCGCTTATTTACCGATTTTGGAAGTAGGTCCATTTTATTTCCAACTAAAATTATAGGGTTATCGCCAACAATACGAGGCAGGCTATTAATCAAGCTGCCATCCACATCAAATATATCAATAACATGTACGATCAGCCCATCTGTTTCTCTTATAGTACTAACCATTGATAGGAAATCATTATCTGTCATCGCGACATCCTGTATTTCATTATAGTGCTTTAAACGGAAGCATCGTTGACATAAAATATCTTCCTTTTCCAAAGAGGATTGTGGTGTATATCCAGGTTGATTCTTATCTGTTGTCTGTATCTCTGCACCACAGCCCTGACAGTATAGTGTTTCCAATCTTATTCCTCCCAGCTAATTTTTCCCTTTTTACGCATATATGAAAGAATCCGTCGTTCAATTCTACGATTAAATCTTGTTATCTTACCGTCTGTTTGCACAATAGGGACAACAAGAATTGTGTAAAACCCAGCAAAATTCCCTCCAAGTACATCAGTCAATATTTGGTCTCCTACCACTACAATCTCTTCTTTCTTTAAACCCATCTTTTTAGCAGTGGTTCTAAATGCTTTACTCAACGGTTTTCTTGCACTAAATACAAATGGTGTATCTAATGGCTCTGAAAACACCTTTACTCGTTCTTGATTATTGTTCGATATAATTGTTACTTTAATCCCATGCTCTTTCATTAGTTTAAACCACTGAACTACTTCAGATGTTGCTTCTTTAACATCCCAAGCTACCAGGGTATTATCTAAATCCGTGATGATCCCCTTAATCCCTTTTTCTTTTAATACGTCGGGATGGATATCAAAAATACTTTTTACATGTTCATTAGGCAGAAATTTTCTTAACACACTTACACCTCTTTATAGTCTATCTACTAGCAGTATTCATACGAATCTCCATTATAACCTTATCCTATAACAACTTTCTACAATAATAAAGCGAAACTTCATTCTAATGTTAAGAACAAAGGCAAAAACGTCACCTCCTGTGACAACGCCTTTGTGACCCACATCCTATAGAGCCGAGCTTATCGGACATTCACTAGCAGTTATCTCCATACCATGTGTGATTTATTATCAAGACGAAACTTTGTCGATGATAAACCCTTATCATGTAGACAAGTACAACTAGAAATCCTTGATCTATGTCATTTCATCAAGAAGTATGTATGTTCACCCGAAAATATGAATAAATCGTTCGACAAATACCTTCATTTTTTGCATTGTGGATAACTTTATTAACAATTTTCGAGTTGATGTAATAATGTTTGTAAGGATTTTTTTGAGTTTGTACACAGGTTATCTACAGTCAAATGTAGATAACTTCTGCCTTGTCCTGCTTGTTAGAACATGGTAAATTTATATTAACTTAAATCCAGAAGATTCCCACTCTTAGGAGGGCTGTATTTATGGAACATTTGTCAGACGAATTATTACTTGAATCATACTTTACAGCAAATGAATTAAATTTAAGCCCCGATTTCCTCTCCCTGATTGAAGAAGAGATTCATAGAAGACGATTATCACATAAAATAAAAAATATAAAATCAGGTTAAAAAAAATAATGTATTATAAATATGAAGAAACACGAAAACCCTTGAAGAATTTGCGAATCCTAAGGGTTTTTTATTTTTATTGATAATTTAATGTGTTAAACTATTTCTTGGATAAATGATTACATATGGTAGTATCAAAGCCATACTTATCAACCAATTTACCTACTTTTTTTAAAAAGTAGATTTAGAAAAACTAGACCCTAGCAAGATGTCATTTCCCCGATGGATATGTACCACTTTCAGTCATTCTCTAATTTCTGTAATGGAATAAGCAATAACGTACAAATTAATAACAACAGCATTGATATTTTTGAAGGAGGAATCCCGTTCGATGATCTTAGCAGTACTAGTTCCGCTTCTTATTGCATGCTTTATTCCTGCATTAAGTAAATTAAAAGCAAAAATACATACAGGAATTTTTGTATTCTTTGTTCCGTTCATTATTTTTCTTTATTTTGTTCAATTTGTAGGAAATGATTTCTCACCACAAATAGAGCAGTATAGTTGGATACCATCCTTAGGTATAAATTTAGATTTTTACTTAGATGGCCTAAGTTTATTGTTCGTACTATTAATTAGTGGTATTGGTTCATTGGTCGTACTCTATTCCATCTATTATTTACATAAGTCGGAGCGATTAGGACATTTTTATGTTTACCTTCTTATGTTCATGAGTGCAATGCTTGGTGTCGTTTTATCTGATAATATCTTTGTGCTTTATACATTTTGGGAGCTAACATCTATATCTTCCTTCTTGTTGATTGGTTATTGGCATTTCAAGGAGCGGTCACGGTATGGAGCATTAAAATCCATGCTTATCACTGTATTTGGTGGATTAAGTATGTTGGGCGGTTTCATTTTATTATATGTAGTAACTGGTACAACCAGCATCCAAGAAATGATCAGCCAGGTTGATGTCATTTTAGATAGCAATTACTTACCATTGATTTTAGGATTTATTTTATTAGGAGCATTTACAAAATCGGCTCAATTTCCATTCCATATTTGGCTACCAGATGCAATGGAAGCACCTACACCAGTAAGTGCCTATCTCCACTCGGCGACGATGGTAAAGGCTGGGATATTTTTAATAGCCAGATTTTCTCCCATATTCTCTAGCTATGAATGGTTCTTTTTGATTGTAAGTATAGTCGGGATTATCACTCTTTGTTGGGGATCGTATATGTCTGTCAGACAAACGGATTTAAAAGCTATTCTTGCTTTTTCAACAATTAGTCAGCTCGGAATGATTATGGCAATGCTTGGATTTGGTACAACAATTGCCGTTTTCGCAGCTGTGTTCCATATTTTAAATCATGCTACATTTAAAGGCAGTCTATTTATGATTGCTGGAATTGTGGATCACGAGACAGGTACAAGGGATATCCGCAAGCTCGGTGGTTTAGCTACATTTATGCCAATTACAGCAACACTAGCTATATTTGCAACATTTTCAATGGCTGGAGTTCCTTTACCTTTTCTTAATGGTTTCTACAGTAAAGAACTCTTCTTTGATGCTGGTATTCAGTTAGATAATTCAGGATTCTGGTCACAAGCCATTCCCTATTTAGCAGTTCTTGGTAGTATTTTTACATTTGTATATTCGATGTACTTATTTTTTGGAACCTTTACGGGGAAAAAGCATCTTGAACAACTGCCTAAAAAACCACATGAAGCGCCTTTTGGTATGCTTGTTTCACCTATCATCTTAGTGCTTGGCGTTATTCTGATTGGACTATTGCCTAATATGGCAAACGCTCCATTCTTGCAGCACGCTGCAGAAGCTATTAATGGCGACACAGAGTTTTATAAAGTTAAGTTTTGGCATGGTTGGGATTCTCCTGCGTTTAGAATGTCACTCGTTGTTGTTACATTAGGTATTATTCTGTTTGTAACACGAAAAAGATGGCAAGCTGTTTATCAAGTATTACCTGGAAAGGCAAGCTTTAATAAGGTGTACGATGCAATTGTAGCCAACATGGATAGCGTATCTCGATCTGTAACTAATTTCTACATGACAGGCTCATTAAAAACATATATGTCTCTAATTCTTGGAACAACACTCGTTGTCTCCTTCTTCGTTATGTTCGTAAGTAACGGCTTTACTGTTAGTACAGATCAATTAGCTGATATATCATTTATTGAAATTTCAGTTGTTCTTATTATGATTATTGCTGCTATTGGAACAATATATATGAATCATAATGTAGCGGCGGTACTTGTGCTAGGTGTTGTTGGCTTTGGAGTGGCGATTTTATTTGTCATTTATCGAGCCCCAGACATCGCTTTAACACAATTAGTCATTGAAACAGTGTCTGTAGCATTGTTCTTATTATGCTTCTACCACCTTCCAAAACTAAGGAAATCAACGGATTCAGCTAAAACAAAGACAATGAATGCGATTATTTCCATTGGGTTTGGTGCGTTGATTACGATGGTAGCTATTTCTGCTCATAGCAGCAGGTGGTTTGAATCTATATCTGATTATTTTGTGGAGAATTCCTATAAACTTGGTGGTGGAGATAATATTGTTAATGTAATTCTTGTAGACATGCGTGGGTTGGATACATTATTTGAGATCGCTGTGCTTGGAATTGCAGCACTTGCGATATTTGGCCTCATTAAAAATAAAAAGAATAAGGAGGCAGAATAAATATGGAAATTATCACTTCTATTTTAGCGGGAGTGTTATTTGCAACGGCTATCTATAATATTTTACAGAAGCAATTACTTCGGATAGTAATTGGTACGGCTTTGCTGTCTCACGGAGCACATATACTCATACTTACTATGGGTAGATTAAAAACAGGGCAGCCTCCTATTCTTACTGAAGGAATTTCCGACTATACAGATCCATTGCCACAGGCATTAATCCTAACGTCTATCGTTATTAGCTTTGGTGTCACAAGTCTGCTATTAGTATTGGCCTATCGTACGACGAAAGAAAATAATACAGACAATATGGAACAATTAAGGGGTAACGAAAATGAGTAATTTAGCAGTATTACCAATCATCATTCCATTGATATCAGCAGTGATTCTAATATTCTTTAATCAAAAAGTAAAGGTATCAAGAGCACTTTCAAAACTGTTTTCTTTAATAAGTCTAGGAACTTCTAGTTATATCACTTGGTATGTATTCACTAATGGTACGATTATCTTGGAAACAGGGGATTGGCTAGCTCCATATGGTATTATCCTTGTTATGGACGGATTAGCAGCTATATTAGTGTTAACAACTAACATTATTGCTGTTGCATGTGCATTCTATGCACCTAACGCTGGATTAGAAAAAAGGGAAACGTTTTATTTCTATCCCTTTTTCTTCTTCCTTATAACTGGAGTATCTGGAGCGTTTATTACCGGCGACCTATTTAACCTCTTTGTATTTTTCGAGGTTTTACTTATGGCTTCCTACGGCCTGATCGTTCTTGGTGGTGGAAAAGTACAGCTAAGAGAATCACTTAAATATTTATTGATTAACTTGTTTTCCTCCATGCTTTTCGTTACTGCAGTAGCGTTTCTTTATGCTGTTGTAGGTACTGTAAATATGGCTCAGATTGCTCAAAGAGTTCAAGAGGTTGAACAACAAGGGATCTTAACTACGATTGGAATATTGCTGTTCTTTGTATTTGCTACGAAAGCGGCATTATTCCCACTCTATTACTGGCTTCCTAAATCCTACATCGTACCAAATCCTGTCATTTCAGCTCTATTTGGAGCATTATTGACGAAGGTAGGAATATATTCTATTTTACGTGTATTTACTTTGATCTTTGTTCATAAAACGGATATGACACATGAGATGTTTATTTGGATCGCTGGTCTATCTATGATTTTTGGTGTAATTGGCGCACTTTCAACTTCTAATATTAAATTAATTATTGCTTATAACATCATTCCTGCTATAGGTTTTATTATCTTAGGGATTGGATTATTAAATCAGGATGGAATTAGTGGTTCTATCTACTACCTGATTAACGATATGATCATTAAATCCGTCTTATTTTTACTTGTCGGAGTAATTGCATATGTTGCAGGGACTTCTGACTTGCGAAAAATGGGTGGACTCATTCACTATTATCCATTCTTAGGATGGCTCTTGTTCGTTTCGGCGTTAGTATTAGCAGGTTTACCTCCGTTCAGTGGTTTTATTGGTAAGCTACTATTACTAAAAGGCGCATTCGAGCAAGGAGAAATCGCCATTGTTATTATCGGTCTAATTACTAGCCTGTTGATCCTCTACTCTGTTGTTAAAATATTTATTAACGGGTTTTGGGGAGATAAAGAAACGATGGCGGAACTACCTAAAAAATCTACCAAAGGGCTTCTCGCACCAGTTGTTGGCCTGCTAGCTCTTTCTGTGATATTAGGTGTTGGAGCAGAATTTTTCTATCCGCATATCGAGTCAATTGCCACTTATTTACTTGATCCGGAAATCTACATTGATTCTGTATTAAAGGAGTAATTCATTATGGCCTTTCAGATTGTAATTAACTTAATTATTGCATGCATGTGGATGTTCTTAAGTGAATCTTATTCTGTTCCTAGTTTTATAGCTGGTTATATATTAGGTATACTTCTCCTACTGCTTCTAAGACGTTTCGTACCGGATACATTCTATTTACGACGCGTTATGAAAATCCTACGATTGATTATGCTGTTTATAAAAGAGCTTTTTTCATCCAATATGGATATCGTAAAATTAGTGTATACACCTAAACCAGATATAGAGCCAGGAATCTTTGAGCTACCGACCGAGCTTAAAAGCAATTGGGAGATTACCTTACTTGCAAATTTAATCTCGCTTACACCTGGCACACTTTCCGTTGCAGTTTCACGAGATAATACAAAGCTATTTATTCATGCAATGGATATTGATGATAGTGATGAATCCATTCAGTCCATTAAGAATACCTTTGAAAAAGCAATTATGGAGGTGACAAGATGACAGATCTTTTAACTACGACAGAGCAGATACTTCATGTTGTTGTCATTATATGCTTTATCGGAATTGCAATTTCATTGGCCCTTTTATTATATCGTGTGATTGCAGGTCCCACACAACCAGATCGCGCTGTTGCACTAGACACAATTGGAATAAATCTGATGGGCCTTGCAGGATTAATGGCTATATTTATTGTCACAACAAAATTAAACGATGTTATCTTGCTAATCGGGATCTTAGCATTTCTGGGGACACTTGCCATCGCAAAATATCTAGAAAAGGGTGTTATTATTGATAGAGACTTGGATTAGCATTATCTTGAATATACTTGTTATCTTATTTGTTTTAGTTGGTACGTTCTTTATCTTATCTGCTTCGATTGGAATTGTACGATTTCCCGATGTCTACACAAGACTTCATGCAGCTACAAAAGCTTCCACATTAGGAATTGCTTGTATACTTATTGGTGCTTTTCTTTATCTATACCTAGAGCATTCAATTGTAAGTGGTAAATTACTTCTAGCTATCGTATTCATTCTTTTAACAGCGCCAGTATCTGCACATATGATTGGCAGAGCAGCACACTCATATGGAGTGAAGCCGCATCTTAAAAACCGAAGAGATGCTTATCAAGATGCTATTGATAGTTACTCTAAACAACAAAATAATTAAAATAAGAAGTGACGTCCTTGCAAAGGCAGTCACTTCTTTTTGTTTAATAAATTAGTTTTTCGTTGGGCAATATAAAAGCATTAGCAAATGAGGGAGGCATCATGTTGAAAACAACTGAGTTACTTGAGTGCCTTAAAATCAAACAGGTAATTGGACACCTTCCAAACCAAATTAAGAGTATACACCATGATTCCCGAAACGTACAAAACAAATCACTATTTGTTTGTATTTCTGGATTTACTGTTGATGAGCATGATTATTATCGTGATGCATTAAAAAAAGGAGCTCGGGTTATTGTCGCTAACCGTAGCCTTACAATTGACCTAGAAAAAAACGCGCTTATCATTGTTCCTGATACAATTAAAGCCTTGGCTAAATTAGCTAATACGTTTTATCACTTTCCCTCCAATAAGTTAAATATATTTGGAGTTACTGGCACAAATGGCAAAACAACGGTAACTAGTTTAATACATGATATGCTCCGTAAATTAAATCAAAAAACTGCTGTGGCTGGTACAAATGGTATGCTTATTAATAAGCACTATTTTCAGACAGCAAATACGACTTGTGATGTTTTAACCAACCAACAATTACTTCATCGTGCATATCAGGAAGGTGTAGATCATGTTATTATGGAGGTATCATCCCAAGGCCTATCCCAAGGGAGATTATCAGGAATTAATTTTGATGTGGCTGTCTTCACAAACCTTTCTCAGGACCATCTTGATTATCACCACACCATGGAAAACTATGGTTATGCTAAGGGAATATTGTTTGCACAGTTAGGTAACGATATGACTTCACCAAAATATGCTGTACTAAATTGTGATGATCCTTGGTGGAAGACATACAATTATTTCACATCTGCAGAAGTCATTACTTACAGCATATATACCGATGCTATTTTCAGAGCAACGAATATAAATTATCATACAGATACTACCGAATTTACCCTGCAATCACCAGAAGGAAAGCATTTGATTCAGAGCAATCTGTTAGGAGAGTTTAATGTTTATAATACATTGGCAGCCTTGGCATCCCTTTATGTAAAGGGTTATTCGATAACAACATTAGTTCCTCTATTGCGTGGTATGTCCACCATAAAAGGTAGGATGGAAAGGATAAATGTGGAAGCCCCTGTAACCATCTACATTGATTATGCTCATACGCCTGATGCAATTGAAAAATGCGTTCATGCCGTCAGGTCTTCAAAGAATAGTGAACAACAATTAATTATGGTGGTTGGTACAGGAGGAGAACGTGATAAGGAAAAACGACCACTTATGGGCGAAAAAGCCTCCCAAGCTGACACCGTAATTCTAACCATTAACGATCCACGTAATGAGGATAGCAATAAGATACTTACAGATATGGAAAAAGGGATGTTACACAACAATTATTCGTTAATTCCTGATCGCAAACTGGCTATAAAGCAAGCGATTCAACTTAGTAAACCTGGAGATATCATCGTCATCGCTGGAAAAGGTCGAGAAAACTATCAAATTATTGGAGATAAGAAATATCCACACAGTGATGCTTCATTTGCTATAGAACAAGTTAAAATAACATATCCTGATTAAACATCGAGCAGGATAAAAGTACTATATTTAATTAGAATAAAGAAATTAATGCGGACAGACACTTTCCTTCTCCATGATTCATAAAAATAAGGTATAGGCATTAGCCCAGCCTTGTATGGAGGAGGTTGATATAGTTGTCCGGGATATTAAGTGCCCTTGCGCTTCTTATTAAAGAAGCTATGTTTTTTGTGTCCTACGTTAAAAATCATGCTTTTCCTCAGCCTTTACCACCAGAAGAAGAAATGAAATATATTAAGCAGATGCAGGAGGGGGATGAAACTTCAAGGAACAAACTAATTGAACATAACCTTCGATTGGTGGCACATATTGTTAAGAAATTCGAGAATACTGGTGAAGATGCAGAGGATCTAATTTCCATTGGGACAATTGGTCTTATTAAAGGAGTTGAAAGCTACTCCACTGACAAAGGAACAAAGCTTGCAACGTATGCCGCCCGTTGTATAGAAAATGAAATACTTATGCATTTACGTGCCTTGAAAAAAGTGAAAAAGGACGTCTCCCTGCATGATCCGATCGGGCAAGATAAAGAAGGTAATGAAATCAGCTTAATCGATATTTTAGAAGCTGAAAATCAAAACATTATTGAATTTATCCAGTTAAATATGGAAATCGAGAAAATGGAAGATTATTTTTCAATACTTGATAATCGTGAGCGAGAGGTAATTGTTTACCGTTATGGGTTAAATGATCAAAAAGAAATGACACAGCGTGAGATTGCTAAAAAACTAAATATATCAAGAAGTTATGTTTCTCGAATTGAAAAGCGTGCACTAATGAAGGTATTTCATGAATATTATCGAAAAGAAAGAAGAAGGTAGTTTGACACCATCATTCAAAAAGGAGCGAACCCATAGCAGGGTTTAGCGCTCCTTTTCTAGTTCTATTTTAATTTTTCGTTGTTTAGTTGCTAGCAAAATTCCAGATAACACAGTTACAAAAGCAAGCAGCATTAATATCTTCCCATCAGTAGATGGTCTCATGAACGTATTAATAATGGCACCAAGATATAAATAGCTACTTAGTATAAGCAAAGTCCCTATAAAGCGCTGAAAGTCTTTTAATTTAGATTCCAATTCCTTTACCTTTTCATTTACCACCTATATCCCCCCATTTAGTACATATAATAACATAGAATAGATGCACGTTAGAAAGGTAAATATTGGTTGTTTCATAGATTCTTTACAGTTCTTTAACTAAGCTCATAACCATTTCAGCCGCATTAGTTGCAGCTTTTTCTAAGAATTTATCAAAGGATATGGAAGATTCCTTTCCAGCAATATCCGATAACGCACGAATTATGACAAACGGGATATTATACTGATAACAAACCTGCGCAACTGCAGCTGCTTCCATCTCGGCAGCAATCATAGTTGGGAATTTATGACGTACAAAGGCAACTCGGTCTGGATCAGACATGAAGGAATCACCTGTAGCAATTATTCCTTCCTCATAACCTATATCCATTGTATGCATTACTTTTGATGCCTTTGCCACTAAGTTAGTGTCAGCATCATACATCGCCGGCATTCCTGGAACCTGTCCATATGTGTAGTCAAACGCAGTTGCATCTACATCGTGATGAACAACCTGTGTGGAGATGATAACATCGCCCACTTCTAGATTCTTGGAAAACCCACCAGCAGAACCAGTATTTATTACGAACTTTGGTGTAAATCGTTCGTGCATAATAGTCGTAGCCATTGCAGCATTAACTTTACCTATACCAGATTTCAATAGAACAACTTCTCTATCAAATAATTTACCACGGGTAAATATACAATTCGCAACTTTCAATTGTTCTTTGTCAGTCATCTTAGACTGTAATAGAGCAACTTCTTCATCCATTGCTCCAATAATTCCAATTGTCATACCTTTTCCTCCATCATCTTGATTATATTAAATATCGACCTCTTGCAACACTTCAACCTTTGTCGGCTGCCAACCTTTATTATCAACCCATGATAAATATACACGGTAAATCTCTGTATTGTCAGGGTTTGATACAGTTGCCTCTACCTTTTGATCTCCTCCATTACCAACCCAATGTGTCGTCATATTATTCTCAGCTAATCCCGTAGCCATTGCTACTGCTCTACTAATTTCAATTCTATCTTGTGAGCCATCATCATAATTTGTTGTATGTGGACCTTGTTGCTCTGTTCCAATTGGCTCCCAATTGGCTGTATAAGCCTCTACAACATTGTCACCAGAAGGCTCTAGCTGCTCTATTTGTACATCTTCATTTGCATTTTCCGAGTCTTCCTCGTTTGATGCTTCATTCTCATCATTTTCAGAAGCATTGTTTTGATCCGTATCATTTGTGGAGTCTTCTTCTTCAACTTTAGTGAAGTGATCGCCACTCTCATCATTGCCATCTTTTTCAGTGTCATTTTGCTCTGTCTCGTTACCAGACTTACTCTCTTCTTCTTTAGCAGCCTCATCGTCACCACCGAACATCCAAAAACCAATTAATACAATAAGTAAAACTGCACCAAGCACAAGCAAAAGTGAGATAGACTTTGTATTTTTTCTGCGCTTTTCAAATTTATCTACTCTTGATACTCTATCAAATTCACTCATGTTTTCAGCCCTCCCATATTTACTCTACTATGATATCATATTTATGTTATAGAATTATATGATAGAGACATTACAAAATATTAGTAGTCATAATTTCCTACCAACAGAACGACCGATTACTGATCCCCAGTCGATCATCCATTAACCTCTTATTGAAGGAATTTAAAATGAAAAAACCCCCCTTTTTCAAGTAAGTGTAACACCAACTATTTTACACTACTACATAAGGGGGGAATATTACACCATGATCTTTTTATACAACAACCATATAGATATAAAAATTAATCTACATTTACAATTTTAACTTGAATCTCTCCACCAGGTGTAGCTACAGTTACTTCAGAACCAATTTCTTGTCCAAGTAAACTTTGAGCCATTGGGGAATCATTTGAAATTTTCCCTTCAAACGGATCAGCTTCAGCGCTCCCTACTATCGTGTATGTTTCTTCTTCACCATCTGGAAGCTCTTGAAACGTTACCGATTTCCCTAGTGATACAATATTCGGATTATCATTATCGTTTTCAATGATTACTGCATTACGAATCATTTTTTCCACTTGTGCAATACGTGATTCGACAAATGCCTGATCATCCTTCGCAGCATCATACTCCGAATTCTCGGAAAGATCTCCAAAATCACGAGCAACTTTTATACGTTCAACAACTTCTTGTCGTCTATCCGTTTTTAAATAATGTAGTTCTTCTTCTAACTTTTCTTTCCCCTCTTGTGTCATATAGTAACTTTTCTCTGTAGCCATTCTAAACACTCCTTTTTATTCCTTCAGCATCTAAAGAGAATTTTCACTTTTGGAGTCTCATAATAACCCCCAGTTAATAAAAAACATTGAGCTGAGCTTATATCAATAACGGAGCCAATGTAAACGCTCCATTATACCAAAATTGTACTAATCATTACTATGGCAGACTTTGTACAAATTTTCAATACTTTTCCTAAATTTGTTTATGTTGATTTTTATAAAGTATCGTTTCTATTTTCGTAGCCATAATGTCGATTGCTACGTGATTTTGTCCGCCTTCTGGGATAATAATATCGGCATATCGCTTGGTTGGTTCAATAAATTGTAAGTGCGATGGCCTTACATTGTTAATATATTGATCGATGACAGAGTCTAGAGATCTTCCGCGTTCATTTATATCCCGCATCAATCTGCGAATAATACGTAAATCTGCATCTGTATCAACATATACTTTTATATCCATTAAATCAACAAGACGAGGATCCTCTAATATCAGGATGCCTTCTAAAATAATAACATCTTTCGGCTTTACCTTTATTACTTCTTTCGATCGTGTATGAACCTTGTAATCATACACTGGCTTTTCGATTTCTTTTCCATTTAATAGATCGTATATATGACTAATTAATAAATCATTATCAAATGCTAAAGGATGATCGTAGTTCGTATTTAATCGCTCCTCAAATGGCAAATGACTTTGATCTTTATAATAATAATCCTGTTCAATAACAAGAATGGTTTGATCTGAAAAACGTTGACATATGGAACGAGTAACAGAAGTTTTACCACTACCACTCCCCCCAGCAACGCCAATAACCACTGGTTTATCTTGCATAGATACGGTACCCCCTTCTAGTGTTTCTTTAAACTAATAGCAACACCGTCTCCGATAGGTACAATAGTGGTTGTAAAATCAGGATGATGCATAAGCCATTCGTTGTAATGATGAATTTTTTTGACCATATTTTTAAATCTTGCTGGAGCTAATTCTGGTTGTGCAACATACCCTCTAAACAAGACATTATCCGTAATAATTAGTCCATCCCTTGCAAGTAAAGGAACCGATTGCTCAAAAAACTTTTGATACTGCCCTTTAGCTGCATCGATAAATATTACATCAAAAAATGAATCATTTTGCAACTCATTTAGTTTATCGATGGCATCTCCTAGGATAACATCTATTGTACTAGACTTCCCTTGCTTTTCTATGTTCATAACAGCTTCCTGGTAACGCTGTTCATTTTTTTCAATTGTTATTATTTCACAATCTGGTGCTACTTCTGCCATTCTTAAAGCAGAATATCCAATTGCTGCTCCAATCTCCAATATTCTCTTCGGTTTCTTTAATTGAAGTATGTGCAGCATAAAATCCATACTTAGAGGCTCCATAATAGGTACATGATTTTGCTTTGCTTCCTTTTCTAATTGCTGAACAAATGAAGTTGTAGCAGGTAAAATGTTCAATAAGTAGTGTATTACTTGTTCGTTCATAAAATGACCTCTTTTTCAGAATGAAATCTCGATACCAAGATTACATATTTTATCATAAATTAAATGAAGGGTAAATATATCGGAAGCATCCCCCTTCTCAGCTTATGAGATAGGGGGATGAGGCTTTAATCGATATACTTCTGTTTATTTTCATTATGTTCATCTAATGTTTTTGCATAATAAATATTTCCTTCTCCATCATGGAGGAAATATAAGAAATCTGATTGCTCTGGATTAAGCACTGCCTTTAAGGAGCTTTCGGCATAGCTTCCAATTGGCCCAATCGGTAAGCCCTCCGCATAGTAAGTGTTATAAGGAGACTCTACTTCTAAATCCTCATATAATACACGATCCTTATGTTTTCCTAAAGCGTACAATACGGTTGGATCTGTTTGTAGCTTCATTCCTTCCTCTATACGATTATAAAACACACCGGCAATTTTTTTCCGCTGTTTTGCAGTGCTCGCTTCTTTTTCAACAACCGAGGCAAAGGTAACAGCTTCATGAACCGAATAATCAGTTTCACTAATTTCGTTTAAATAATCGGATAACACAGCATCTGTTTTCTTCAACATTTCATTGATAACTGCTTCTACGCTTGGCTTCTCTTCATAGAAATCATATGTTGATGCAAATAAATACCCTTCTAATGGATGACGAATCTCAGTATTTAGAATTTCCTCTGACAATATAGATGGATATCTTTTGATTAACTGACTAATATAATCTTTGTCGTCTACTTTCTTCAAAAAATCTTCTTTCGAAAAACTCATTTTCTTTGCAAAGATTCCTGCCATTTGCTCAATGGTTTTTCCTTCTGGAATGGTAATTGTATGAACTGCTTCAGCCATAATCTTTCCATTTTTCAGTGATTCAATTATTTCATCTAATTCCATATCTGGCGTGAATGTGTATTTTCCAGCTTGAAAATCTGATTCATTATTAAATTTTATGTAAAAACGAAATATAAGGGCATTTTTAATAACCCCCTTTTCTTCTAATAAAGAAGCAATCTCTGAAGATGATGAACCAATTGGAATTGTTACTTTTATCTCTTCCTTGCTATCTGGATCAACTGGTTTTAGGGCTGACTTGACGTACAAAAAACCAGATAAGCCACCAATAATCAAAATTAAAAGTAATGCGATAATAATAATTGACACAATCTTACGCACTGTCTTGGCTTCTTCGCTTCGAGCAATGAGGTTGTCCCTAAAATTACCATTCTTTTTCTCTTTGGACATAGTTATCCCCCTCTCATCCGGTATATTATACTAAAATTCGATGTTATATTCCATTAATTTTATGCAAAAAACAAAAAGCTGATGCCGTATTTCGACATCAGCTTTTTGTTTTTTGAGATAACCCTATGCCTCATTTTCTTGATCTGCTAGTGTATGAAGCATTTCTTCAACCATTTCCCATTCTTTATCAGATTCAATTGGAAACAGCGATAAATCGTCATCATCTTTTTCCTTTTCTTCGTAACGGAATGCATAAACTTCGACTTCCTCATCCTCTGATTGCTCTACAGGAATAACTGCGATATAGGATTGACTTGTCTCATCTACATCAAAGGTAAACAGAACTTCAAATAAATGTTCTTCTCCATTTTCATCAGGTATTATAATTCGTTCCTTTTCCTCAAGTGCCATTCTTTCACTCCTTTATTTCTGGTCTAAATAATTTTGTAGAATCATTACAGCTGCCATCTTATCAATGACTTTCTTACGTTTCTTTCTACTCATATCCGCTTCTAGTAGAACTCTTTCAGCAGCCATCGTAGTTAAACGCTCATCCCATAGCACTGTTTCAATTCCGTGGACTTTTTCTAGATGCTCTGCGTAGAGCTTAGATGCTTCTCCACGCTCTCCGATCGTACCATTCATATTCTTCGGAAGTCCAACAATAGCTTTCCCAACTTGATGTTCTACTATAATGGATTTTAATGCTTCATCGGCAGAGGTAATCTCTTCTTCGTTCCATTTGATTGTTTTTATTCCTTGTGCAGTCCAACCAAAGGCATCACTAACAGCAACACCTATTGTTTTGGATCCTACATCTAATCCCATTACTTTCATTTATTTTCCTTTTGCTGTTGTTCTAAATAGAACTTGACAAGCTCTTCAATTACTTCGTCACGTTCGATTTTACGAATTAAGTTACGTGCGTCATTGTACCTTGGAATATAAGCAGGATCACCAGAAAGCAAGTAACCTACAATCTGATTTATCGGATTATACCCTTTTTCCTTTAAAGCTGCATGCACTGTGAAAAGTATTTCCTTAATATCCTGGTCAAAAGGCTCTTCCGAAAAATTAAATTTCATCGTTTTATCAATTGAACTCATCGTGACACCTCGATCTTAGAATCATTTGGTAAAGCCATCTGCTAAACCGAATGTAAGCTTCTTCTATTATCTTAACATGATTATAGAATTAATTATATCTTTTTCACTAGATGATATTCAAATTAGTTGCTATTCATATGCTCTAAAATATATTCTTTAGCTGCATTTAAGGCTTGATCAATTTTGGATGGATCCTTACCTCCTGCTTGGGCCATGTCTGGACGACCTCCTCCGCCACCGCCACAAGCATGCGCAGCCTGTTTAATTAATTTCCCTGCATGGAATCCTTGTTCCATTAAGTCTTTTGAAACTCCTGCTGCTAATTGAACCTTTCCGTTATTCTCTATTGCTAATAGAATAATTCCAGATTCTAGTTTTTGTTTTAAGTCATCCAGCATATTTCGCAACTGATTCATATCATTTACATCGACTTTTTCACTTAATAAAGAGATACCTTCAATGTTTTGTACATTATCTAAAATTGAAGAAGCTTCTACATTTGCAAGTTTTGCACGAAGTGATTCTTTTTCCTTCTGCAACTCTTTAATATCCTGAAATAAGCCCTCTATTCTTTCTGGAAGTGCTTCCTCTTTCGATTTAACTAATTGAGCAGATTGCTGTAATAGACCTACCTTATTTGCTAAATATTGATAGGCTTCTTTACTAGTAACAGCCTCAATTCTTCTTGTTCCAGCTCCGATTCCACTTTCCGAAACGATCTTGAATAGACCAATTTCAGATGTATTCACAACGTGACAGCCACCACAAAGCTCTAAACTATAATCACCAATTCTAACTACTCGAACTACATCGCCATACTTCTCGCCGAATAAGGCCATTGCTCCCATTTTTTTAGCATCCTCAATATTTTCATTGGTAATGACTAGGGACATTGCCTCCCATATCTTTGTATTAACAATTTCTTCAATTTGTTGTAGCTCAGCTTTGGTTACAGCATTAAAATGAGAGAAATCAAATCGGAGGCGTTCATGCGTAACAAGTGATCCAGCTTGATTAACATGACTACCAAGCACATCCTTTAATGCCTGATGTAATAAATGAGTTGCTGTATGGTTTTTGACAATAAAAGAGCGAGCCGACTTTTCAACTATGGCATGAACCGCTTCTCCTATACGTAAAGAACCTTGTTGAATGCTTACACGATGAATATGCTGCCCAATTGGCGATTTTTGTACGTCTTTTACATATGCAGTAGCTTGCTCGGTAGAAATGAAACCTTTGTCAGCAATTTGCCCGCCACTTTCGGCATAGAATGGTGTTTGCTCTAGGAATACATATATGTCGTCACCTGCTTCTGCTACTTCCACCTGTTCATTACCAGCAATCATTGCCACAATGGAAGTATCTACTTCCATTTGGGTATACCCTACAAACGCACTATCGATATTAATCTCACTGAAAACAGCATCTTGTACTTGCATAGAATCAACTTTTTGTCGAGCGTTACGTGCACGCTCACGTTGTTTTTCCATTTCTCGTTGGAAACCTTCTTCATCAATCGTAAAACCTTGTGCTTCCACATATTCCTCTGTTAATTCTTTAGGGAACCCATAGGTATCATATAAGCGAAATACTTCCACTCCTGGGAATAAGGTGCTTCCTTTCTCCTTTTCGCTGTTCAAGATTGCTGTTAATATTTCTAAGCCATCGTGCAGTGTCTCATGAAACCGCTCTTCTTCCACTTTCACCATATTTTTAATAAATTCTTTTTTCTTCACTACTTCATGGTAGAAATCCTTCATAATGTCTGCTACCGTATCTACTAATTCATACATGAACGGCTTTTCAATACCAATTTCTTTGGCAAATCGAACAGCTCTTCTAATTAATCTTCTTAATACATAACCTCTTCCTTCATTCGAAGGAACAGCACCATCTCCTACCGCAAAGCTAACCGTACGAATATGATCAGCAATCACTTTAAAAGCTGTATCTCCTTCTTGACTAGCTCCATACTTTGTAGAGGCTAACTCTTCTGTCTTTTTAATAATTGGCATAAATAGGTCTGTTTCAAAGTTTGTTGGTGCGTCTTGAATGACACATACCATCCGTTCTAAGCCCATACCAGTATCTATATTCTTTTTAGGTAAAGGCGTGTACGTGTCATCTGGATTATGATTAAACTGGGAGAAGACAAGGTTCCATATTTCCAAGTATCTTTCGTTTTCTCCCCCAGGATAAAGTTCAGGATCACTTGGATCGTTTCCATAGTGTTCGCCACGATCATAAAAGATTTCTGTATTCGGTCCACTTGGGCCTTCACCAATATCCCAAAAATTCTCTTCTAAACGAATAATTCTTTCCTTTGGAATACCTATATTCTTTAACCATATATCATAGGCCTCATCATCCTCTGGATGCACTGTAACGGATAACCGTTCTTGATCAAACCCAATCCATTGATCACTCGTTAGAAATTCCCAAGCCCAATCGATAGCTTCTTTTTTAAAGTAGTCACCTATTGAAAAGTTACCGAGCATTTCAAAGAACGTATGATGTCTTGCGGTAAAACCGACATTTTCTATATCATTCGTACGAATTGATTTTTGGGCATTTACGATTCGAGGATTATCAGGGATTACCCGACCATCAAAATATTTTTTTAATGTTGCAACACCACTGTTGATCCATAGTAGCGTCGGATCATCCTTCGGAACTAGAGAAGCACTTGGCTCAACACGATGGCCTTTTTCTTTAAAGAAATCTAAAAACATTTGCCTAACTTCTGCTGATGATAATTGTTTCATCTTAAACTTCCTCCCAATCTAAAAATAGTTGAATAGAACATCAAGTCATTAATCATTGACATCACTTTTTCGTCAGGAAAGACTAACTGAGCGCAGTAAATGGATTATTTATTTCCTGAAAAGAATAAAAGCGCAAGCGCCCGATTAGAAACGTAGCGAACTGAAGCGAGTCAACGGAGATAAAGGAATCACGGTGTACATGCAAGCCGATGATAACTTAGATTAGGGCAATTCGTGAAGTCGCCTCCGCTGGAACAGCTCAACACGCCCATTTTTATCCACAGGTTCAAATTTTACAATTACCTAGACAATAAAAAAATCCCTTCTCTGCATTTGCAGGGACGAGATTTGATCGCGGTACCACCCTAATTATGAACTATTGTTCATCACTTTATCATTATAACGGTATGACACCGACGGGAATTAACCGTACTCCAGCTTAGCTTTCCATGATTCTACCTTAGGATTTCTTTCAGCCAACGGAAATCCTTCTCTTAAAAGCGATTGTCATGTACTCAAAACTTTCAACGTATTCTACATGTATAGTTGTTAGCGTAATTATAAAAAACATCGAGCGGAATGTCAACGCCGATGCATACCTATGAGACAGAATCTTTCTTTGAAATTTCCTTTAATCCCTCTAGGTGATTTTTCGGATAAAGGCAGCGCTATACCTACTATAATTGCAGTAAAAGGAAAACCTCCTGATTCTGAGAGCCATTCAATAATTGATATAGGTGCATAAATGATATAGATAAATAACATTAAATACAGATAGAACCTTCTCCAGCTTTTTTCTGACATAAAAACTTCTTACACCTTCTCTTGATGTAATACACAGATATATTGCTTATTCTATTTCCCTATAGCGAAATGATGTTGAAAATAATACATCCTATCATCAGTTTGAAAAGAATATTGATTCCATATACTTGATTGTTGATTGGTTTCCTCCGTTTTTACCATTTGTAACTCATTCGCACCGACCTCCATGATCTTCGAGTCAATAACTTTTAATTCTTGTTGATCCTTGTCTAGTGCGCGTATCTTGATTTGTATTTCTTTTGGCTCATCCATATTGTTCTTCACATAAATCACATTGTGAAACTGTTCATTCGAACAATTTCTTTTTGTAAGACAATTACTTTCTGATTTAACTAGTGAAAGTGTAATTTCTTCTGAACCATTAGCATTTTCTGTTGCATTCATTGCTTGCTCTAAAGCCATCACATATGATAGCTTTTGTCCAAAGGGCATAAACCAAATAAACAGGAATCCTAAAACAGTGCCATCCCACCAATTAATTTCCATATCACTCTCGGATTATGAAATTGCTTAGAAACATTTTTATTCCGTAATGATAATGTTACAAATACATTAATAAGGGCAATGATTCCTAAAAACACAGCTGCTACGATTAGCCAGATCATACTTTCCATCGAGGTTTGCAAGAAAGGAATCGTATAAGTGGAAGATAGATAGACATTTCCAATTATCGATAACAAGATTAATAACAGAAAAAGGAGGATAGGATACTTCCATTTCACCTTTTCCCTTTTATTATTTTTTACGTTTATAAATGACCAAAGCACCCAAATAAACGGGACACTATATAAAATTATAACTAACAATATAAAAATCAATTTGTCACCTCTTTACTTCATTAAAACAGATCCCTACTGGATAATATTTCGTTATAATACGTAACTATACCATTTAGAATGGTTGGTCTAATGATACCTCCGTGCTCCAATCCCACACAACGTTAATAAAATCAATTTTTGGACCAGCTGATTCTTGGTACACATTCTCTTTTAAATTATCCATCATAGGACACTGCCTCTATTTCATTTGCTGCCCTTACAAATAGACGGTCTTCACTGATCTTTAATTTCGCATTTTCTAATACGCCACCGTTATCAATAATAATCTCTTTAACCTTTGCAACCACTTGACTTTCAATATCTACATCTTGGAGTAACTCTATCAGTTTTGGTCTTATCATTTCATGTTGTAAAGCTTCATTCACTACTTGGTCCAACGCTTCTAGATGTATTTCATTTGCTGACCAATCACGATAATAATTTCTACTTGCTAATTGCTCAGTTCGTTCTTGAAGATTTTCATCAAAATCTTCAAAGAAGCTAAGCAGCTCTCCTTCTAACGTCTCATACTCATACGTTTCAATGATTTTCTGTACTTCCTCATAGATTATACTAGATCCTGCCATGCTTGCTTGTTGAACCGTCGTACTAGATTTTTCTTTCGTGGCTAAAACGCCTCCCATATTTACTACTAGCAAAAACAGGATCATAATAATACTTAACATACCTAAAACGAATAAAGCTATGTTCCCTTCTTCTTGTTGGATAAACTGCTTCATTCTATCACCCTACCATGTGCACTTGCTGTATATGGAATGGAAGGTACATGATATCCGAATATTTCCTTAGGTAAAAATACCATCCGGATATTGACTTTAACCTTTGCAGTAAATTCTTTATTTCCAGAACTACTTATCGAATTTTTTTGTAAGTAACTCCCTGTCGTAGCTAATATATCATTCGCGGCATCTCTGGCACTCCCAGCGTTTTTGGTAATAGAATATACTTTTACATATTAGTTTGCAGCCGATTGTGTAATAAGAACCCCATTAATTCGGTTGAAAGCTTTAAGTGATGCTAATTAAAAAGAAGTTACAAATAGCTTCGATATCCACAAAGTTACAAATGAAAGGGATAGAAAAATCACTCGATTGTTTAACAACTTATCCAAAGTCGCTATTGATTTAAAAAATGAAGAAATCATAAATAGTAATCAATTAGACTCATTTAACAAGAAACGAAATGAAATAGATGAAGAGTTAAAGAATATTAGTGTAAAACAAGTTGAAGAATTGAAAAAATCTATTAACGAAAAATACAATAAACAAACGCAGGATTAACTGAGATAAAGTTGTTATTTGTATTAACTTTTGATAACCCAGACTTGCCAGATTCGAAATTTCATTTTAAAGACCAGATACTACTGCTAATACTAGTGCGATAAGAAATAAAATAATTGCTTTACGCTTTGACTCCAGCATTCTTAGACCTATTCTTTATCTGGGACTTTATTCCATCTTTTCATACTTTGTTTGATCATGTCAATTTTGTGTCTATATACAAAACGGTTCTAAAGTTAGCATTTTTGTTACTTATTTCATGAAATCATTAAACATCTTGAATTCTAAATATTTTTCTCGTACTTTTAACCTATTAAATGAAGCAAATAAGTTATCTCATTTTTATACTAGGTATTTATAATCGTTTTTTCCATTTAGCAGTACGAGTTGCATTTCGATAATGTTTTCGATATAATTTCTCTTTTTTACCCACAACAAAACGTACCATTTCTAGCTTGCTAAACTAAAAATGATACGTTTTTTAGGAATCCCTGCTTATAAAGTGAAAATTCAATAAGTAGGGATTTGGTTTTTCTCCCACTGATTGTTAGTCAAACCAATCGGACATTTACTGGCAGTCGATCCCCACTTACCCATATTGGTTTCACTTTGTTTCTTGAAGTGGGGGACTTCAGTTATATGCAGGTTAAAATACTACTCCAAATTACCCCTCTTGCTCCTTGCTACGAAATTGTCTCCAGTGAATGACATGCTTAATAATTACTTTGGCAATCGTCATCGTTGGTACAGCTATAATCATGCCAACAATTCCAAAAAGCTGTCCACCCAGTAATAAAGCAAAGATGATTGCTATTGGGTGTATATTAATACTTTTTCCAACAATGTATGGGGACAATAGGTTACTCTCAATTAATTGAATAATAAATACAGCTACTATTACAAATATAACTAATTTCCCTGAGACTGTAAGGGCAATCGCTACAGCAGGTGCTGCTCCAATAATTGGGCCAAAATATGGGATTAGATTTGTAATCCCCATAAGAATAGCAAGTAGCAAAGCAAAATCCATTCCAAGTAGCTTAAAAATAATAAGTGAGGTTAGGCTTACAAATAGGCAGACGAGTAATTGACCACGAATGTAATCACCTAACGTTTCATCAATAGCATGGACCATTTTACTTGATTGACTACGATATTTCTTTGGTATAAACCGCTTAAAATAAGCCTTAATTTTGTCATAATCCTTTAAAAAGTAAAACACTAATACAGGAATAACCGTAATAAAAATAATAAAATCGAATACTTTTGTAAATCCGTTTACAAGTCTTGCGAGTAATCGATCCAAGCCATTTTCTACCCTCGCGATTAGGTGATCAAATTTATCATGAACGGTTTCTGGTAAAAATGATGTATATTCGTACATTTGGTATATCAGTTTTTCATACATATTAATGAATTGAGGCAGTTGTTCATTAAGCTCTCTAACTTGCGTGACGATCATCGGGTAGACACGATAGATTAAATATGCGGTACCTCCAAAAAATAACAAATAGATGAGTAAAACAGCTATTCCCCTTGGAATATTATAGCTATGGAGTTTATTTACCACTGGATATAATAAATACGCTATAAGACAGGAAATAAGAAATGGAGCTAAGAGATGCCATAGAAATAAAAAAACTGTTTTGTAAAATGGAAACAGTTTTATCAGTAAGAAAATGAAAAGGAATAGAAAAATGCCAATCAATAACCAGTAAAGGAAGTTCAAACGCTTATTGTTTTTAAACATGATGACACTTCATCCTACTGAAGTAATTATCAGCATAGTTAAGGATTTTCATAGATCGTTCTTTCGTCTTCACTGAATAGATCGTTAAGTGAACTTAACGATCCATCTGCCTCAACCTGATGGACAGTTAATTTATCATTGATTACTGACATTTCAATAAAGCAATTCCAGCAATAAAACTGTTGTGTGCCTATCTTTCCAATATCCTTACCACGGCAATTTGGGCATCGCATTATCTATAGAGCTCCTTCTGTCTCAAATCTTACTCTCATGCTAACCCAAATTAACCAAAAATATACGTTTTGTCACATGAAATCGTATGGTGAAAGCTGGTCCTCATCCTCCACTTCAGGTTCAATCACTTTGCTGTCTAATTTAGCGATAAGACTCTCCTTTAGGCTGGTATAGCGCTGATTTGTATCAACTGTTGTTACTCCTTTTACAAACGCCTGCTGTTCTCCACAAATAATTAATGATTGTTTGCTTCTCGTAATTGCAGTATAAAGAAGGTTCTTTTTTAGCATCCGATGATAGGTTCTGACTACAGGTAATATGACAATTGGAAATTCACTACCTTGTGATTTATGTATAGAAATACAGTAAGCATGCATGATATTTCGGTAATCCTTCGGCTCATAGACGACTTCTTTATCATCATAAGCAATAACAAGCTGCTCCACATTTTCAGTATTTTCTTCTTCTCGAAAAATCGCAACTACTTCACCTATATCTCCATTATAAACACCGTCTTCAGGTTGATTTACCAGCTGAATAACCTTATCACCCTTACGATACACAGCATCCTGTGTTTTCACTTCTCTTTTTTGCTCTGTCTTCGGATTGATGATTTGCTGTAAAGCTTGATTTATTTTCGTGATACCAGCTTCCGATCGATACATAGGAGCTAACACTTGTACATCTCGAACATCAAACCCCTTATCCATAGCTTTTGTAAATATTTTCGTAATCACATCCACCATTTGCAGCTCATTACAAGGAATAAAGCTAAAGTCTTGATCATTTTGTAATTGAACTGGAGCGTCATTTTTAATCTCATGAGCAATTTGAATAATTCTCGAACCTTCTTTTTGACGATAAACTTCTGTAAGACGTACAAACGGTATGCAATCACTTCCAAGTAAATCTGATAACACCTGACCAGGTCCTACAGATGGTAACTGATCCTCATCTCCAACAATTAATACTTGCATATCATCAGGAATAGCCTTAAATAGATGATTAGCTAACCAACTATCGACCATTGAAAATTCATCAATAATTAAAAATCTACCAGCTAATGGTTCATGTTCATTTTTATCAAAACCACTATTACCATCCCAACCTAGTAATCGATGAATGGTTTGTGCAGGAAGGCCGGCAGATTCTGTTAATCGTTTCGCTGCTCTTCCAGTAGGAGCAGTTAAAATAAACGGGAATTCATGCTCATTATCATAATCTTTCGGGTTTAGGGATAATTGATGAATCGTAGCGTACGCATTTAATATTCCTTTCACTACAGTAGTCTTTCCCGTACCAGGACCACCTGTTAAGATCATGAGTTTTGAATGAATCGACTGATTAATCGCAGTGAATTGCTCTTTTCCGTACGATAGAACTTCGGACTCCTCGATGTCACCGATTATCTTCATTAATTCAGCCATCGGGGTTTGATGTTCAATTGGCTTTGTTAGAATTCTTTTAATATGTGTACTAAATCCATCTTCTGCATAATACAAAGAAGGTAGATAGACATGACCATCCTGAATAATAATCGTTTTATCACGATTCAATTCTGTTAAGCGTTCTGTAATAATAACTTCAGAAAGGTCTATTGTTGCTAGCAGCTCCATTACCAAATTTATACACTTATCCATAGGCAAAAACACATGGCCATCTTGAACAGATCGTTGTAACACATAAATACACCCTGCTCCAATTCGATTCGGATGCGACGTAGAAAGTCCCATTTGGTTTGCTATTTCATCCGCTGTCCGAAACCCAAATCCCTCAATATCAAATACAAACTGATAAGGATCCTCCTCAATCAAATGGATAGCTTCATCCTTATAATTCTGATATATTTTTTGTGCCATTTTCAGACCAATATGATAATTAGCTAAATAGACAGCAACATGTTCAAATCCTTGATTCTCTTGAAGCGCAGTCCGCAAAGATTCTGCTGTTGCTTGCTTTAATCCTGCTACATTAGCTAGAGCCTTAGGATCGTTTATAATCTTTGTAATTGCGTTTTCACCAAGTTGATCAACGATCTTCTCCGCCGTTTTCTTGCCTACACCGTAAAAGAGATCACTCGAAAGATAAGCAACAAGCCCATCCTTCGAATTAGGAATAAACGTCTGATAAGAAGTTACGTTATATTGAGTGCCGAAACGAGGATGCTTTTCAAACGTTCCATAAAAATAGTAGCTAGTTTCCTCTTGCAGATTTGAAAAATATCCTTTTATGACAATATCTTTCTCTTTAAATGCTTCATTCGTTTCCAGTACTTTAATTTTTGCAATCGAAAACTGCTCAGCTTGATTGTGAAAAATAGTATAAACAAGTTCCCCTTTGATATACCCTTGATCCTCCACTGCATATTTGTCTCGTTCCATCTCAAACACTCCACTATTTTCTTACTTCTTCAACAATCCCTCTGTTTTTTCCTTGCCATTTGCAGCTAAGATATGCTCAGGTTGAATGCGTAACGCTTCTTCAAAGAACGCTAATGCCTGCTCTAACCGATCTTCAAATAGGGCAATAACACCTAGGTTGTAATTAGCATCACTGTGATTAGTCTCTATTGTTAATACTTTTCGAAAGATTTCTTCTGCATCTTTTAAATGATCGCTCTGTGCCAACGTTAATCCATATTGAAACAAGCTATCAGCATCTTCTGGGTCTAGCTCTGTAGCTCGTAATAAATACGGAAGAGCTAATTTATAATGCTCCTGGTGTTGAAAAGTCATTCCTAGTAAAAAATAAACGTCTGCTTCCTCTAAGCCCAGCTCTACAGCTTTCTGAAAGTTTTCTTGTGCTTTAGGGTAGAGTGCTTGCTCATAAAATAGATTACCTAATCCATAGTAAGCTGTTGCTGCGTGCTCATCCAACTCGATCGCTTTCTCAAAAAAGCGCTGTGCTCTAGGAAGATCATTGACATGAAATAGCAAGTTCCCAAAGTTGATGTAACCAACTGGGTCGTTTGGATTTTCTTCGATTACTTCTGTAAACAATGCAGCAGCCTCTTCGAATTTATTCTCCTGCATGTGCGCTATTGCTTGTTTGTTCTTATCCATAGTAAAACTCCTTATTAACCAACATAATCTAATCTATGGTCCGCTTTTCTAATCTCATCAATTGTTCCTCCACCAAGGCAAACATCTCCATTGTAAAATACGACAGCTTGACCTGGGGTAATAGCCCGTTGGCTTTCCATAAAGTCAACCCTGACATGGTCATCATCCAAAATGGTTACCTTTACTTCACTATCTTGTTGACGGTAGCGGAATTTAGCTGTACAAGTAAAACTCTCCTCCACTTTATCCGCATGAATCCAATTCACATCTGATGCAATAAGAGCATCTGAATATAGCTTGTCATTTGCATAGCCTTGCTCCACATAAAGGACGTTATCTTCTAGATTTTTACCTACGACAAACCACGGGTCTCCAGCTCCACCGATTCCCAGTCCTTGCCGTTGACCGATTGTGTAATACATAAGACCATCATGTTTTCCTTTCACTTCCCCTTCTAACGTTTGCATTTGTCCTGGCTGTGCAGGTAAATATTCACTTAGAAACGTTTTGAAGTTTCGTTCTCCAATAAAGCAAATTCCTGTGCTATCTTTCTTTTCAGCAGTTGCTAATCCATGCTCTTTAGCTATTTTTCTAACTTCTGATTTTGGTAGATGCCCAAGTGGAAACATCACTTTCCCCAAAATATCTTCGGTTAATTGATTTAAAAAATAGGTTTGATCCTTATTGTCATCCACTCCACGAAGCATTTCGTATCTATCATTTTGAGATCGGACTTGTGCATAATGCCCTGTTGCTAAATAATCTGCACCTAGAGACATGGCATGCTCTAAGAATGCTTTAAATTTAATCTCTTTATTACACATTACGTCTGGATTTGGTGTTCTTCCTGCTTTATATTCATCTAGAAAATACGTAAATACCTTATCCCAATATTGCTTTTCGAAATTAACCGCATAATAAGGAATTTCCAATTGATTACAGACACGTACAACATCATCAAAATCTTCTGTCGCCGTACAAACACCAAATTCATCTGTATCATCCCAGTTTTTCATAAAGATTCCGACTACATCATATCCTTGTTGTTTTAATAATAGAGCAGCAACGGAAGAATCAACGCCTCCACTCATTCCAACTACAACTCTTGTGTCCTTATTACTTTTCATGATTTATCCATCCTTTTTAACGAGCTAATCGCTTCACAATTTTTGCAACACGTAATGCAGCTTGCTCTACATTTTCCTCTGTATTGAAAATTCCAAAGCTAAACCGAATTGAGTTTGTTGTACATTCATGTTCTTTACCAAACATCGCTGTTAATACATGAGAAGGCTCTACAGATCCCGCTGTACAAGCACTACCACTTGAAGCAGCTATGCCTTCTAAATCAAAATTCGTCAAAAGCGCTTCTACTTTTGTACCTGGAAAGCTAATATTAACAATCGATGCAATCGTGGACTTAACATCCCCATTTACTTGAAACTCAACACCATTTTCTTCTAACAGGCGAAGAAACAGATTTTTATAGGAGCTATACAATTCATTACGTTCAACTTTATTTTCCATAGCAAGCTCAACGGCTTTTTGAAATCCAACTATGCCAGCAATATTTTCTGTCCCAGCCCGACGTTTTCTTTCTTGCTCACCGCCAAATTGTAAAGACTGAAGCTGTACATTCTCTTGAACATATAAAAAACCTATCCCTTTAGGTCCATTTATTTTATGTGAAGATACTGTCAGCAGATCAATGCCTAGCAAATTTACGTCAATATCGATTAGTCCATAAGCCTGGACAGCATCCGTATGAAAATAAGCCTGGTGTTCGTGTAGCAATTGTCCAATCTCTTGGATCGGCTGAATAACCCCAGTTTCATTATTTACAAACATTATCGAAACTAAAATAGTTTCATCCGTTAGTGCACGTCGTACATCTTCTGTAGAAACCAAACCATCTTGATCAACAGGTAAATAGGTCACGCTAAAACCCTCTGCTTCTAATTTCTCAATGGTATGCAGGACAGCATGATGCTCTTGTACTGTCGTAATAATATGGTTACCTTTATCTCGATTACCTAAAGCAGCACCTATTAATGCAAGATTATCAGCTTCCGTTCCCCCACTTGTAAAAACAATTTCTCTTTCCTTAGCTTGTATACTTCTAGCCATTACGAGTCTTGCTTCATCAAGCAGGTGCCTTGCTTTCCTACCAAATGAATGAACACTTGATGGATTACCAAACACTTCTTTTTCTACGTTATACATGGTATCCAAGACATCTTGATGAATCGGCGTTGTTGCTGCATGATCTAAATAAATTTGTTCCATGTTTATCTTTCCTTCCTGCTTGCATTAAATATAGAACATATATGCTTCTTGCGGCTGTTCATTATTATGTTCGGATAAATCCTTTAAAGTCGTGGTATCTAAGACATCCTTAACAGCATCACGAATTCGTAGCCAAAGCGCCTGCTTGGCAGGTTCTTCATCCTCTATTCCCTCTACAGGTGTAATAGGGCCTTCTAATACCCGAATAATGTCACCAGCTTTTATATCAATTGGTTCTTTCGCTAATATATAACCACCATAAGCACCACGAATACTTTTTATTAACCCTGCATTACGTAGTGGGCTAGCAAGCTGCTCTAAATAATGTTCCGATAAGTTATTCTCTTTAGCTATTTGTTTTAAAGAAGTCGGTCCTTTTCCATGCTGCTTAGCTAAATGAATCATAATTGTTAATCCATATCTTCCCTTTGTAGAAATCTTCATTTATTACACCTCAATTTAAATTACGTTCCATTAATACTAATACATGATATTATAGCATGGAACGCATTCTTCATGCATGTTATCGAATTGAATTGTATGGTAGTGTATGTAATCATTATATCGTAGCATTACTTCTATTTTAATCATGCTACCTCGCATATCTCTTTATGAACAATCTTCTTGAAACAATGTTTTATTATATTATAAAGGAAGGTATAAATGAAATTAAAACCACTTGCATTTCGTATGAGACCCGGACATATTGACGAGATTATTGGACAAGAGCACTTAGTTGGGGAAGGTAAAATCATTCGACGTATGGTAACTGCTGAGCGATTAGCATCGATGATTTTATTCGGGCCACCGGGAACTGGTAAGACGTCCATGGCATTTGCTCTAGCAAAAAGTTTAGGAAAGACGGTTAAATCACTGAATGCAGTGACAGATAAAAAGAAAGATATGGAGATCGTTGTCGAAGAAGCTAAAATGTTAGGTCAGGTTGTGCTCATACTCGATGAAGTTCATCGTTTAGATAAAGGAAAACAAGATTTTCTGCTGCCTCATTTAGAGAGCAATCTTATCATTCTGATTGGTTGTACCACTAGTAATCCTTATCATTCCATTAATCCCGCTATTCGTAGCCGGTGTCATTTATTCGAATTGCAGCCCTTAACAACAGAGCATGTGAAACAAGCGATCAATCGAGCAATAGCAGATCAAGAAAACGGGCTGGGTAAGCAGCAAGTAAAGCTTTCTGATGATGCACTCGAGCATTTCGCTAGAAGTGCAAACGGTGATATGCGCGCTGCACTGAATGGACTGGAACTAGCAGTTTCATCAACCCCTGAAAACGAACAGCATGAGATTGCTATTGCTTTAGATACCGCTGAAGAGTGTATGCAAAAAAAGAGCTTTTCCCATGATAAGGATGGAGACGCTCATTACGATGTACTTTCTGCTTTTCAAAAGTCAATTCGTGGTAGCGACGTTGATGCTGCCCTTCACTATTTAGGTAGATTAATTGAGGCTGGTGATCTAGATAGTATTGCTCGACGAATGATCGTAACAGCGTATGAAGATATTGGGCTTGCAAACCCACAAGCTGGTCCTCGAGCAATTTATGCCGTACAGGCCGCAGAGCGATTAGGCTTTCCTGAGGCAAGAATACCACTTGCAGTAGCTATTGTAGAATTGTGTTTGTCCCCTAAATCCAATACTGCATATAAAGCACTTGATGCAGCTTTGGCAGATATTCGCCAAGGTAAGAGCGGTGATATACCGTTACATCTAAAAGATTCACATTATCAAGGTGCGAATTCATTAGGCAGGGGCAATGAATACAAATACCCCCATAATTATGATAATGGGTGGATTGATCAGCAGTACTTACCTGATTCTATAAAAAACAAACAGTATTATCATCCAAGAGCGACAGGTAAATTTGAGCAGGCTATGAAACAAGTTTATGAAAAAATACAACAAGATAAAAAGATTTGACGTATAAGATAAACCTCCTGCGGCAACAATAAATGTAAAAATAGCTAAATCTATTATTTATTGAAGCTGTTATTACTAAAGGAGTTGAACATAATGGTAAAGGTAAGACAAGACGCATGGTCACATGAAGATGATTTATTATTGGCTGAAACCGTATTGCGCCATATCAGAGAGGGGAGCACCCAATTAAATGCTTTTGAAGAAGTCGGTGATAAATTGAACCGTACATCAGCAGCATGCGGCTTTCGCTGGAATGCTGAGATTCGGATGAAATATGTGAATGCTATTGATCTGGCAAAGCGTCAACGTAAAGAGAAGAAACGTGCCATGGCTAAAAGCGGCCAAACAATCAGAAAGCCTGTAGTTTCTTTACCTCAGAATCACGTACAAGAGGAAGATACACAGCAAAACGACGTCCCAGCTGTACAAGCTGATTCATCGATGACAATGGATATGGTAATACGCTATTTAAAGGACGTTAAAAAACAAACAATTTCTTCCAACCAATCAAAAGCAAATCTGGAGCAAGTGGAAAACGAGAATAAAAAATTAAGAGAACAAGTAGATACATTGAATAAAGAATTAGAACAAACTAAAACACAGTTGTCTACTATTCAAGAGGACTATCAAGCATTTATTCAAATTATGGAAAGAGCACGTAAAATGACCGTTTTGGATGATCAAGGTTCCATGCCTGCACCGGCATTTCGCATGGATAAAAATGGAAACTTGCAGCAATTAGCACAAGGGTCAAATTAACAGATTCTGGCTATCTTGCTAGCAAAAAACCCTAAATTGCCAAAGGAGGTAATCCTTTTTGCAATTTAGGGTTTTTTTTACACAATCCCGATCGTGCCGTCCAGTATGAAGCTTTGATCCCGCTCACGGCAGGTGGGCGCTCTGTCCTATATTTATTGTACTTCCTAATTCAAGGCACGTACGCAACATAGGAACTACTTCGAGCTCCCAAGTATACAGTTGTTCGGTCAAAACACTTTTCATGGACGCACACATCAGGATTGCGTTAAATACTATTATTCATCAAACCTTGCATAAGCTTTGATGTTATTTTAACACGTGTATTCTTCAAAAAGCAATAATGAGATAACTTTCAATTACTTATCTTTACGGTTTAACTGGATGGATAATTCATCTAACTGTGCCTTTTCTACTTCACTTGGTGCATTTGTTAACAAATCGGAAGCAGATGCAGTCTTTGGAAACAAAATCGTATCTCTAAGATTCGTTCTTCCTGCTAATAGCATAACAATTCGGTCTAGTCCTAATGCAACACCGCCATGGGGAGGAGTTCCATAATCAAGTGCTTCAAATAAAAATCCAAATTGTTCTTTTGCTTCTTCTTCAGAAAAACCTAAGACATCAAACATTTCCTTCTGTAGGTCTGTTTTATGAATCCTAATCGAACCTCCACCTAATTCAAAGCCGTTGAGAACAAGATCATATGCATTTGCTCGAACACTAGCTGGGTCAGATTTTAATTTATCTATATCAGCCTCTGCTGGAGAAGTAAACGGATGATGTGCTGCAAAATATCTTTTTAACTCCTCATCATATTCTAATAGCGGCCAATCTGTTACCCAAAGAAAATGAAATGCTGATTCATCGATTAATTTTAGTTCCTTCCCTAACTTCAATCGAAGTGCACCTAAGCTGTCATGAACTACATTGCTTTTATCAGCTACAAACAACAGTAAATCGCCGTCTTCTGCACTTGCATTTGCTAATAACCCCGCTTTTTCATCTTCCGAAATAAATTTAGCAATCGGACCTTTGACATCCGCACCTTCCACTTTTAACCATGCAAGTCCTTTAGCTCCATACACCTTAACAAAATCTGTTAGTTTATCAATATCTTTTCTTGAATAATTTGCGGCCTGCTCTTTTACATTTAATAAAGCAACGCTACCTCCAGATTCAATGGCACTTTGGAAAACCTTAAAGGTTGAATCTTTAAGCACCTCTGATACATGAATTAATTCCATACCAAATCTTGTGTCAGGCTTATCTGAACCATATCGAGACATTGCTTCATCATACGCCATTCTTGGTAGCGGTAAGGAGATATCTATACCTTTTACTTCCTTCATCACATATTTCATCATTTCCTCAGTCATCTGCATAATTTCATCGCTTGATAGAAACGATGTTTCAATATCAATCTGAGTAAATTCAGGCTGTCGATCAGCTCGTAAATCCTCATCTCGGAAGCAACGAGCAATTTGGTAATACCTCTCAAATCCGCCCATCATAATGAGCTGTTTAAATAACTGAGGTGATTGAGGTAATGCATAAAATTCCCCATCATGAACACGACTTGGTACTAAATAATCCCTAGCACCTTCTGGTGTGCTTTTTGTCAGAATAGGTGTTTCCATTTCCAAAAAATCACGTTGGTTAAGGAAGTTACGTACCGCTTGTGTTGTTTGATGACGAAGTTTAAATGTTTCCTGCAGAGGTTTGCGTCTTAAATCAATATAACGGTATTTTAAGCGCAGATCCTCTGCAACATCAGTCTCATCCTGGATCGTAAAAGGCGGTGTTTTTGCCTTATTTAAAATGGCAATTTCTGCAACAATTATTTCAATGGTACCAGTAGTCATTAATGGATTAATCGTTGAAACGTCCCGTTTTACTACTTTCCCTTTTACCTCTACCACATATTCACTTCGAATTGTTTCGGCAATTTCCATAGCTGTCGCCGAATGATCAGGGTTAAATACAATTTGTACAATACCTGATTTATCACGAAGATCAACAAAGATTAAACCGCCTAAGTCACGACGCTTTTGCACCCATCCCTTTAATAATACCGTTTCACCGACATTTGCTTCTCCAAGCGTTCCTGCCATTATACGTTGATGTTCACTCATTACTATTTCCTCCTCAAAGCTTTTCCTTTATAACTTCTTCCAACTCTGCCAGTGGAACATTCTCTTGATTACCTGTACGCATTTCGCGAACAGCGATATGCTGTTGTTGCAGCTCATCCTCTCCCAAAATTAATACGTACTTTGCTTGATAACGATCTGCAGCTTTAAATTGCCCTTTCATTTTCTTCCCTTGATAATCCTTATCTACTTGAATACCTTGCTTACGAAGATTGTGCATAATACGTACAGCTTCTTTTTCAGGTCTTTCTCCAACTGCAACTAGATAGCAATCCAATGTATCATCTACAGGTATTTCTTTTTCTTCTACCTCAAGAGCCATTAATAGGCGCTCAAGTCCCATTGCAAAACCAATACCAGGTGTCGCAGGTCCACCTAGTTCTTCAACCAGACCATTATATCTGCCGCCACCAGCCAACGTAGTAATAGCGCCAAATCCCTCCGCTTCACTCATAATTTCAAATGTCGTGTGATTATAATAATCAAGACCACGGACCATATTTTTATCCACTTCAAATTCAATACCCATTAGCGTTAAATAATCTTTCACACGATTAAAATAATCTGTTGATTCATTATTCAAATATTCTAAGATCGATGGAGCTGTTTTCATAGATGGGTGCTCGCGATCTTTCTTACAATCCAATACACGTAATGGATTCTTTTCTAATCGTGATTGGCAATCACCACATAGCTCCTCTTTATGTGGAGCAAAATGATTAATTAATGCTTGACGGTGAGCAGTTCGACTTTCTTTATCACCTAAAGAGTTGATTACTAACTTTAATGATTTCAATCCCATTTCTCTATAACAGTTCATAGCCAAATCGATAACTTCAGCATCAATTGCAGGATCAGCACTTCCAAGTACTTCCACTCCGAATTGATGTAATTGACGCATGCGGCCTTTTTGTGGTCGTTCATAACGAAACATTTGCGCAAAATAATACAATTTTACTGGTTGGTTAGCTGAACCAAACAGCTTATGTTCAACAAATGAACGAACAACTGGAGCAGTTCCTTCAGGGCGAAGTGTTATGCTTCTACCACCACGGTCTTCGAATGTATACATTTCTTTTTGCACAATATCTGTTGAATCACCAACACCACGTTGAAATACTTCTGTATGTTCAAACAAGGGTGTCCGTATTTCATGAAAGTGGTATCTATTACATACCTCTTTTATTTTTCGTTCGATAAACTGCCATTTACTTGCATCCTGTGGTAGAACATCAACTGTTCCCCTAGGTGCTTTATAACTCATACCAAAACCCCCTGCTTTTAATTTTTGCTTTGCGATGACTATGTATATACAAGTCCTCTTTAAAATATAAAAACTCCCGACCCTTATAATAAAATAAGGGACGAGAGTTTACCCGCGTTGCCACCCTAGTTGATGTATTACATACATCCGCTTTACACAGTTAACGCCTGCAAAACGTTTATATCTACTATTATTTCGATATAAAACCTCAGGAATGTCTTTCATTGGACCAACTGTAAAAATGCTTTCAGCCTAAGGCATTTTCTCTCTATCCAATTGGGTTTCAATTACTTTTTCCCTCATCGGCATATTTTTTAACGATCGAATTCGTAATCATGAATGTATATTATATTAATCTTTCCAACCACTTCTGTCAAGCACGAGTTATTTTTTTCTTTAACATTTTTACTTCTCCTAAAGAAATGCCTAATTCCTGAGCAATTTCCATGTGATTCGCATGCCCTTCCATCTCCATAAACTTATGGAGATTTACACCGAACACTTCATTTTGGTGATGTGAATGCCATTGTTTATCTGCCGATCGCATCATCTACACTCCTCCTATCCATTACCATTAGCTTTGCCTAGAAAGAGTGTTTTTATTATACTAAAGTAAAACATAACAAGGAGGTTGTTATGTATTTACGTAAAGTTCGTATAACGGTTTGTTCCATCATGATTTGGTTATTTTTAACTCCAATGGTTAGCTATGCTGACACAGCTATCATCAAAGGCGATAATGTTAACATTCGAAATGGTCCGGGAACCAATTATCAAACGATTGGACAAGCCGGAACCAATGATACTTTTTCCATTATACAGCGACAAGGAGAATGGATTCAAGTTCAATTAGAGAATGACACAGGCTGGATTATCGAGACATATTTAAGCATTATAGAGAATAATGAGCAGTCTACAGTTGATACACCCCCAGAATCCATAACGATCCCCAATGACCATACACAAATTCGTAACGGACCTTCAACAGAGTATAAGATTGCATATTTTGCTGAAAAAGGTAGCTCCTTTCAAGTTATTTCTGTAGAAGGACAATGGTATGAAATACAGAACAAGAACATTCATGGATATGTATATAAACCACTTATTGACAAAGTAGAAGTACCCTCTTCAAGTACGTTCAAGAATAAAACGATTGTGATTGATGCTGGACACGGAGGTAGAGATGTTGGGGCTATTGGTTCATCAAATATCTTTGAGAAAGATATTGCTTTTTTAACAGCACAAGAATTAGCACAAGAGCTAACCATACTTGGTTCTGATGTAAGAATAACAAGACCACGTGATGAGTTCGTATCATTAGGTAGTAGAGTCAGCTTTAGCAATATGGTGAAGACAGATGTATTTATAAGCATTCACTATAACAGTGTGCCTGAATTGCCCGAGGTTACCGGAATTGAGTCATATTACTACCAGGAAGCAAATAATCAATTAGCAGCTTCTATCCAATCAGAGTTGATAAAAGCTACAGACTCGAAAGACCGAGGAACAACCCATGGTGACTTCTTAGTGCTTCGGCAGAATTTACAAGCATCTGTTCTAGTAGAGCTTGGGTTTATTTCCAACCCTGAACAAGAATCCTCACTCCGAACAACTATATATCAAAAAGAGTTGGTATCAGGAATAGTTAATGGTCTCGCAAAATATTTTGCAAGTAAATAGCTATCGCAATCAGCTAACAAAGTGAAACTTCAATCCGAGTTTGTTTATCCTTCATGGATTGTTAGTACCACAAGGGTATGACCTAGAGTCCCTTAAGCCAACTAGACTGGCAGTCGATTTCCTACTTACTAAGATTGATTTCACTTTATTGCTTGAAGTGGGGAACTTACTGCCAGTTATATACACGATAAAAACTACAAGTTTTTCCTTGACTGAACCTCTTGTAAGGATAACACAATAGCATGCCATAACGCTCTTTCGCATAGCTTAGACAGGCAAGTATAGGAGATAACCTTCTTTTCGTCCGGACAAGCTACTGACATGGCTGCTTGTTTTCCTGCTCCTTCTTTTATGGATATGATGTATAAACTTTGTAAAACTGTTTTAGGACGCTTTTACATTCTTTGAAGCTTGAACAAAGCTAATATCCCATAGAACAAAAGCGCAAGCGAGTCAACGGAGATAAAGGTGAGCTTGCGAGCCGATAATGATTCATCGTAGGGCAATTCGTGAAGTCGCCTAGTTTCTGGACACTAGACGTGGCTCAACACGCCCGTATTTATCCATATGGGCTAAATCTTTTAATGTCCTAGACTATAAAAATAACTGCCGAGAAAAAGTTTCTCGACAGCCTGAAATAATACAACCATTTCCGATTACTTATCTTTACTGTCTATAATTAATGTAACTGGGCCAGAATTCGTGAATTGCACATCCATCATTTCTCCAAATTTGCCTGTCTCCACTTGAATACCTTCTTGTTGAATTAATTCATTGAATTGATGGTAGAGTTTCGATGCCTCACTCGGTTTTGCTGCATTCATAAAATTTGGTCGTCTACCCTTTCGAGTATCGCCATATAAGGTGAACTGAGAGATCGATAGTATACTTCCACCGACATCTTTTAAAGATACATTCATTTTTTGATGATCATCTTCAAAAATGCGCAAATTTATAATTTTGTTTACTAAGTAAGCCGCATCATCTATCGTATCTCCATGCGTTATACCTAGTAATACGACAAAACCAAAGTCTATTTCTCCAATAATTTCATCGTTTACAGCTACACTTGCTTGCTTTGCGCGTTGGATGACTGCTTTCACTTTTGATACCCCTTTTGCGATTTTATTTCGTGAATGTTCAGCGTCTACTGTAACGTTCGTGTTACTGTATAAACATCAGTAATTTGCTTTATACGTTCAACTATTTTTCGGAGATGCCCCGTATTATGAATAAGGATTGTGATTTGAACAACAGCCATTTTATTGCGATCCGATCTGCCGTTTACATAGGTTATATTTGTTTTTGTTTCGTTTACCGCTTGTAATACTTCATTTACTAGTCCACGTCTATCATAGCCAGAGATTTCAAGATCTACATGGTATTGCTTTTGATCTGTACGATCATTTTCCCATTCAACATGAAGAAACCGCTGCTTCGCTTCCTCTGTTTGCACATTTGGACAATCCGTGCGATGCACAGAAACGCCTCTACCTTTGGTAATATAGCCAATAATATTGTCTCCTGGTACAGGATTACAGCATTTGGATAATCGAACCAAAAGGTTATCTATTCCTTCTACCTTAACACCAGAATCTCTTTTATGAGCTTTAGATTGTTTTACCTCTGATTTTACTTCTTCAATAGTTTGAGCTAGGTCTTGCTCTTTTTCTTTGGATTGCCTTATTTTATCGGTTAATCTTGTAGCAATTAATGCAGCCGTTATCCCTTGATAACCAACAGCCGCATACATATCGTCTTCACTAGAAAAATTAAACTTTTCATAAATACGCTGCAGGTTATCCTGTGTCAAAACATCCTTTGGCTCGATCGATAGGTTACGGATTTCTTTGTCAACCGCTTCTTTTCCTTTTATAATATTTTCTTCTCTACGTTGCTTTTTGAAGAACTGCTTTATTTTATTTTTAGCTTGCGATGTCTGTGTGATCTTTAACCAATCCTGCGACGGACCATAAGAATGCTTCGAAGTCATCACTTCAATAATGTCACCGTTTTTCAGTTTATAATCAAGCGGCTCCATCTTCCCATTTACTTTTGCACCAATAGTTTTATTACCTATTTCTGTGTGAATTTTATAGGCAAAATCTAATGGAATGGATCCTGACGGTAGTTCAATGACATCCCCTTTTGGTGTAAAGACATATACCATATCCGAAAATAAATCAACCTTCAAAGATTCCATAAATTCTTCTGCATCATGTGTATCATTTTGCCAATCTAAAATTTCTCTAAACCACGTTAGCTTCTCTTCAAATGATTTTTTGTCGTTATTAACTCGTTTTCCTTCCTTATAAGCCCAATGTGCAGCTATTCCATATTCAGCAATTTCATGCATTTCTTTCGTACGGATTTGCACTTCAAGAGGGTCGCCTTTCGGACCAATAACGGTTGTATGAAGGGATTGATATAGGTTGGGCTTTGGCATTGCGATATAATCCTTAAATCTTCCAGGCATTGGCTTCCAGCATGTATGAATAATCCCTAACACTGCATAGCAATCTTTAATGCTATTAACAAGAATACGTACTGCAAGTAGGTCATATATTTCATTAAATTGCTTATTCTGCTTTACCATTTTGCGATAAATACTATATAGATGCTTTGGTCTTCCTGACAATTCTGCATCAATATTCATATCCTTAAGTTGATTGGAAACTTCATCCATCACTTCTTCAATATAGGATTCTCGCTGATCCCTTTTTTGCTTCATCAGCTGTACAATTCGATAATATTGCTGTGGATTTAGATAACGTAAGGCAGTATCCTCAAGCTCCCATTTAATAGTTGAAATCCCAAGTCGATGTGCCAATGGTGCAAAGATTTCTAACGTTTCATTGGATATCCTTCGTTGTTTTTCTGGAGGTAAGTGCTTTAATGTTCGCATATTATGCAATCGATCTGCTAATTTTATTAATATGACTCGAATATCTTTCGCCATTGCTACAAACATTTTTCGATGATTCTCTGCTTGTAGAGCTTCCTTTGATTTATATTTAATTTTACCTAATTTAGTTACCCCGTCTACTAGCATAGCGACCTCATGATTAAATGCTTCTTCAATTGCTTCAAGAGTGACATCCGTATCCTCTACTACATCATGAAGAAAGCCTCCGGCAATTGTTTCTGGATCCATTTCAAGTTCCGTTAATATCCCTGCCACTTGAACTGGATGGATAATATAAGGCTCACCAGATTTCCGAAACTGATCGGCATGCGCCTGTTCAGCAAATTCATATGCCCGGCGAATAAAATCAGTATCTCCTGATGTTAAATACTGACCAGCCATTTCCAAAATGTCATCAATTGTCATAATATCGCTTTTTGCCATTCAAATCACCTTTATTCGCTGTCTCAAGTTTCAAATTATACCTTAAATTGATATTATTATTAAATATATCAATTATATGCTTTTCCTTTGTATGTGTCCATCGTTAAAATTTGTAAAGTTTTATATATGTAATTCCGTCTAAAATAAGTATGTATTAATACATAAATAGGCCTAACGATCTATATCATCGTCAGACCTATCTCCTGCTTAATAACTCATAAGTGTCAGGACGTCATAACCTTGCAATTTCTCTAATCCATCTAAATAGCTTAATTCAATGATGAAAGCACAACCTACTACAATTCCACCTAGTTCTTCAACTAGCTTAATTGTCGCTTCAATTGTGCCACCTGTAGCAAGTAAATCATCTGTAATCAACACACGCTGTCCAGGTTTTATAGCATCCTTGTGGATGGTTAAAATATTAGATCCATATTCTAAACCGTAGTTCACCTTCACAACTTCGCGAGGAAGCTTACCTTCCTTTCTAACTGGTGCAAATCCTACCCCGAGTGCATAAGAAACAGGGCAGCCAATAATAAATCCTCTTGCTTCTGGACCAACTACTATATCTATTTCTTTTTCTTTTGCATATTCAACGATCTCATCAACTGCTGAACGAAAAGCATCACCATCTGCCATCAAAGGCGTTATATCTTTGAATTTTATTCCTTCCTTTGGCCAATCTTCTACAATTTTTACATGCTTTTTATAATCCATAACTAAGTTCCTCCTTGGGACGTCCCAAATAATCCATACATTCTTCCGTAAACCACTTTCTCAATTCCTCATAACTAGAATAATAAAGTATCTTCTCAATCTCAGCCTGCTGTAATCGATCTTGATAAATCATTGAAGATTGTAAGTCTTGTTTTAATGGCTTTGCTTGTAGCCTCAGCATACCATTATCAATTAAGGCAAATTCCAATTCATGGAACACATTTAGCATAAACAAAACTTTATCTTTATTCCAACCTCTAGATTGCATGATACCTGAAATTGCTTGTTTTAAATCGATTTCCCTCTGTTTCATGAGAAGTGCATAGAGCCATTTAAATTCTTCTCTTGTTGGAAATGCTCGCAAATACGTACTATCCTCCACATAATAACACACATGAATATTAGTAGGCTTTGTCATTTGAATTAACTGTTTTAACGCAGTAAGTTCATTTGGTAAATCATAAATAAACAACGTCTCTACTTCTTGCAGTTGCTCTAAATTACATTGATAGGTTATTTGTGGAATAGCATCATCGAATGATTGCTGATTACCATTACGTACGATAAGAAAATCATCTTCAAATTCCATAAAATTTAACTTATTGACATTTCTTTTACCTCGATGATCAAACAATTGCCATTCCGCTATGCTTAAATCTTGAATCATCATTTGAGGTTTACGAACTCCATTCCACTCATTTATACCTAACTCTCCTACTACATTTATTTCAGTATGAGGTGTTAAATAATCATAAAGTTCTCCCATGCCAAAGCCAATACCGTCTAATACTGTATTCTCTTCCTTAAATTGTAGCTTTAGATGATTTTTCATACTACCAATTTGCCTTGCTTGAGTAGGAAGATTTTTAATATGAAAAACAGGTTTTGGATTATCCATACCAAAAGGAGCTAATTGATTAATTTCATGAATCAGCTCTTCTGAAATTTCTGGAATCGTAATGGTCTGACTTACATGAATGACTTGCTTAAAATCTTCTTCCGTTAACTTACTCTGTATTAGTTCATCTAATGCAGATTGTACTGCAGAAAGCTGGTCAAGCTGAATGGTCATTCCGGCAGCCTGTGAATGACCACCAAAACTGGAAAACAACTGCTTTATCGTCATACAATTTTGAAACAAATCAAACGCAGGTATACTTCTTGCAGACCCCTTAGCTACACCACTGTCTGGTTTTATAGCCAGAACAATAGCTGGCCTATCAAATTTCCGAACTAATTTGGATGCAACAATACCTAATACACCCTCATTCCAGCCTTCTTTAGCAACAATGATAACTCCTTGATTATCAGTGTTATCTACCATTTGCTCTGCTTCTTTTACAATACGACTGACAATTTGTTGTCTTTCTTGGTTAATAGCATTTATTTCCTCAGCCATTTCCTGTGCTAGTTGTTTATTTTCTGTCATTAGCAAATGTACAGCCATATCCGCGTCCTGAAGTCGCCCAACAGCATTAATTCTAGGACCTATTAAAAAACCTACATCTTCCTCAGTTACTTCGCCTTCTATTTTGCATACAGCCTTTAATGCTTTCAACCCATAGTTATCCGTAGCTGTTAATGCTTTTAACCCGTAATAAGCAAGAATTCGATTTTCATTCACCAATGGAACTAGATCTGCAATGGTACCAATTGCCGCAAAAGCTAATAAATGGTTTGGAAAATAGCCTAGTAAGCTTTCTGCAAACTTAAACGCGACCCCTACTCCCGCTAACTCTTGAAATTTATAATCAGGTGAACACTTTGGATGTATAATCGCATAGCAATCTGGCAGTTCTTCTTGAATCTCATGATGGTCTGTAATGATCAAGTCGATGCCAAGTTCTTTTGCTATTTTTGCTTCATGAATCGCAGCAATGCCAGTATCAACTGTTATAATTAATCGGTAGCCTTCTTCAAAAGCCTGACGAAATGCTTGTTCATTCGGTCCATAACCCTCTGTGAAACGATTGGGAATATAAAAGTCACATGTAGCTCCTAATTCCTGCAACGCTTTTAATAGGACTGTCGTTGAACTGACACCATCAGCATCATAGTCACCAAAAACTAGAATCTTATCTTGTTGTTCAATTGCTTGATGAACACGACGTGTTGCCTTATCCATAGATAAGAGTCCATCTGGATTATGTAAATCGGATAAATCAGGTGCAAGAAATTTAGAGGCAGCATCTTCGGTTGTTATTCCTCTTTGTAGTAAAAGCTCTTGAATAACAGGGGATAAGTGATGTAAATTGTCCATCCAATGTATGGCATCATCCTCTATATTTGTAAAATTCCATTTTGCTTTACTTTTTAACATTTTTTCACCCCTGACTAATCTATTATACATAAATAAAGTCAGGGGTAGCAACTAGAAATACAATATTTCATTATCCTTTACTATCTTCTTGCTCACCGCTTGATTGCATCGCTTTTGAATCAATATTAGTAGAGACACCAGCGTCTTCAAGTTTGTTTACTAATTCTTTATTTTTGGCTTTGATTTGTTTCATTTCACGTTGCAACCGAAAAATTTTTAATGTACCAGCAGCTGCTGTAATAATAACTCCCATTAAAACAGAAAACAAAATAATTAAAATAAGCGGCGATTCTCCAGTCCAAAATAAATAATTAACTTCAACAGATTCCACATTTGTGACTGCAAAAACCGCAACAATAATAGTAAATAAAATAGCAAAAATCACATATGTTTGACCCTTCATTTAATCCCTCCTATCATTTCCCTTTATACAACCGTTTCCCATTTATTTCAAGGATGAAACAATTCTATGATGGATTATCTACATGGAATGCGTTTAGATTTCCCTTATATAACACCCTTTATGCTAGTTTACATTACGAACAGAAGCTCCCAATTAGAAACATAAAGGAGATTTTTCTGTTACAACTCTACAAGTTGAATTCTCACACAGGCAGAGCCTGTGGTTTAAAAACATCAAATCAAATAACTATCCGCCCGTAAAACGGGCGGTTTTAGTTTCGCCCTATAAGGGCACTTTACCAACGAGACCCCTAAAGGGGCTTCTGAATTGACCGTCAACCGTTTATCTTCCTACCTATTTTTAAATGGATCGACGTATTCACGTTTACTCATGTTGTCTCGTAGTCTATCCTCCGATTCTTGTTCACGAATGTATTTTGCCACAGTTTTTTATTGAGCCCTACTGTACTGACATAGTAACCTTTAGCCCAAAATGTGCGGTTTCCATGATTGTATTTTAAGTTGGCATGTCTATCATGGATCATTAAAGAGCTTTTACCTTTTAAGTAGCCCATAAAGTAAGACACTGACATTTTTGGTGGTATTTTAACCAGCATATGGATGTGGTCAGTCATGGCATGAGCCTCAATAATTTCTACATCTTTCATCTCACATAAACGTCTTAAGATCACCCCGATGTCTCTTCTGAACTTGCCATAAATTTCTTTCCTTCTGTACTTGGGTATAAAGACTATGTGATACTTACAATTCCATCGGGTGTGTGATAAACTATTGTCACTCGACATGAGTAGATCTCCTTTCTATATATAGAGTCGGTTTGACGGCCAACTCTATTATATCGAAAGGAGATTTTTCTGTTACAACTCTACAAGTTTAATTCTCACACAGGCAGAGCCTGTGGTTTAAAAAACATCAATTAAAAAACCTCTGTTACGCTGTTCGTAACAGAGGTTATCAATAGTTATACCTGAGGTCCTTCAACACGTTTTTTCTTCGTAAAGTCTACAGGCTTTTTCTTAATCATTTTCCCGCGCCACACTAACCATAATTGGGCAGCTAAGAATAGTGAAGAATACGTTCCAGCTATTAACCCTACTGCAAGCGCAATGGCAAATCCACCAATGGATTGAGCACCAAGGAATAAAAATGCTAATACCGCAATTAATGTCGTTATAGAAGTATTAATACTTCGGACAAATGTTTGCACCAAGCTTCTGTTCACAATCACAGCAAGCTCTTTGAACGACTTGACTTTTTTCTTCTTACGGAGATTTTCCCTAATTCTATCAAAAGTAACAATCGTATCGTTAATGGAATAACCAACAATTGTTAAAATAGCAGCCACTATGGTTACATCAAATTCTATTTGCGTCATACTAAAAATCGCCACGGTAAAGAAGGCATCGTGTAGCAAGGCAATGATTGCTGTGATAGCAAAAAAGAATTCAAAGCGAATCGTGACATAGATGATCATAATTACAGAAGCAATCGCTACTGCATATGCAGCGTTTTTGACTAGCTCCTGACCTACAATCGGTGATACTACACTTACACTTGGTTCAATATTATATTGATCGATATAATAATCCTTTATTTCGGCAATTTTATCCTCTGAAAGAACTTTATCAAATCTCGCTACTGCTATCTCTCCATTTTCACCAGAAGATACGATCGATTTTGCTTCTATTCCTAATGCTTCAAAGCCTGTTTGAACATCTTCTTTAGCAATTGTTTCTTCCGCTAATAATTCGATTCTAGATCCACTTGTAAAATCAATTCCTGGATTTAGTTTAAATAAGAACAATGAAGCAATTCCGATAACCACCATAAAAATGGATATTATAAAGAATTTCTTACGATGCTGCACAACATTAATTTGACGGTTAAACATCTTCGGTTCTTCTGTATTTTTAACAGCAATATCTTTAATATCTTCTCTTTTAACCGCAAACCAACCTGGGCGATTTTTGAAAAGTTTCGTTTTTACCCAAAGACTAAGTAACAATCGTGTCCCAAAGACTGCTGTTAGAAAGCTAACAAGAATGCTAACAATTAACATAGTAGCAAACCCTTTTACAGAGCTTGTCCCAAAGATAAATAATACAGAAGCTGCTAATAACGTCGTAATATTGGCATCCAAAATCGTCGATAATGAATTCTTTGTTCCGGCTTTAAACGAGGCCATAATGGACTTACCAGCACGTAATTCTTCCTTAATCCGCTCGAAAGTAATGACGTTGGCATCTACAGCCATACCCACACCGAGTATGAGCGCAGCTATACCTGGTAAGGTCAATACACCATGCATTAATTCAAAAACTACTAAAATTAGATAAATGTAAATACTTAGGTTAATTACTGCAATGAAACCTGGAAAACGATAAACAGCAATCATAAACAGAAATATTATTCCTACACCAACAAAGCCTGCAAATACAGTTTTATCTAATGCTTGTTCACCAAACTGCGCACCGACTGATGTGGAATATATTTCCGACATATGTACTGGTAGTGAACCAGAATTTATAATATCTGCTAGCTGTTTAGCAGATTCAACGGTAAAATTACCACTTATCATAACATTGGTCGTATTTAATATTTTGCTTACTCGTGGTGCGGAAACAAACTTAGGATCCTCTTTAGAATACTCTGCTGCATATGAATCGCCTTCCTTATAATCCATCCAAATTACAAGAAGGTTATCATCATATGGCGTATCCGGATTTTCCATATCCTTTATTTGACTTGTAACATCACCAAATTTTTTCGCATCCTTAAGCTGTAATGAAACAATCGGTTGATTACTATTAGGATCAAAATCCTGTTTTGCTGATCCTTCTTTAACATCTGTTCCATCTAATAATTCCTTATCGTTTACATCGCGAAACGATAATTGTGCTGTTGTTGATAAAAGATCACGTGCTTCTGACTGGTCCTCTACGCCAGCTAATTGAACACGTATTCTATCCTCGCCCTCAATATCAATACTAGCCTCACTAATACCTAATCGATTCACACGGTCGTTCAACATCTCTACGGTCGATTCCAATAACCTTCTATCAACCTGTTGATCTTTATCTACCGGTTCAACCTCATATAGAACCTCAAATCCACCTTGTAAATCTAATCCCAATTTAATATCCTTTGTAATTCCTGTAACCGTTGATCCAATCAAACCTGCAAATACAAGCACGATTAGAAAAAAGGCAACAATTCTGCCTCTACTTTTCATTAATAATTGTCCTCCCTTTTATCCCGCATCTTATAAACAGAACTGCTTCCCTTACTTCATTTTCCTCTTGGTAGGAATCATTTATTTCAGTCATCGGCTGAAAACAAATTACGTCTGTTTTTCTATACTGCAACATGCAGGTTACCAAGACGTTCTTCTTAACATAGAATGTCCGCCTTTATCTGATATCGAATCATTAAACTGCGTGTAAAGTGTATTCTTTATTGAGTTACAATTTATGTATTTTCTCATTATTCGCTAGGGTCATTTGTGACGGCTGCTATCGATGCCATTAAATCGTCACTCTGGTAGGCAGAAATTGTCAGATAACTTATATACGTAGCAGTTGTTAAATGAAAAATATCCTGCACTACTTCATATATACGCTTTTCTGGATCTCCCTTCCATACTTTTTGTACAAGACAAGCCCAAACATCCTCTGTCGATGCTCGTTCATATCCCATTAAGTGAAATTCCTTTGCCTTACTCTCTAATGCTGGTATAACCATTGCTTTCCATTCTGATACAGTTTGTACAATTTCCAAAACAATCCCTCCTTATTCGGAGTAGTAAAAATTGAGCAACTTGTCATGCTTGGCCCATTTAGTAGCATATATATCATTGTATATGAAATTTTATTTTTTGAGAAGGCAGGTCGACAGAATGACCAAACAAACATTTTTACAAGGTACGCTCATTTTGATACTAGCTGGCATGATTACTCGTTTTCTAGGCTTTATTAATCGAATTGTTGTAGCACGACTTATGGGAGAAGAAGGCGTTGGTCTCTATATGATGGCTCTCCCAACCTTTTTTCTTGTCATTACACTTACACAGCTTGGATTGCCTGTTGCAATATCAAAAAGAATTGCAGAAGCAGAAGCTCGTGGTGATCACGCCAAAATTAAAAAAATTCTAATTGTATCTCTCGTTGTAACAGGGATTTCAAGCATTATTTTTACCACGGCAATGATTGTAGCAACACCTTTTATAGCATCCACTTTGTTAACAGATGAACGTACACTTTACCCATTATTAGCGATTAGTCCTATTATACCGATCATTGCCATTTCCTCAGTTCTCAGAGGATATTTCCAAGGAAAACAGAACATGAAGCCACAAAGCTATGCCCAAGTGATTGAACAAATTGTTCGAATTGCTTGTGTTGCCTTATTTGTAAAATTACTTCTCCCTTACGGATTAGAATACGCAGCAGCAGGTGCCATGTTTAGTATCATTCTTGGAGAATTTGTTTCCTTGCTTTATATGGTCAAAATGTTTAATTTAAAAAAGCGTATAAAAATCCGTACTCGATTTTTCACGTATTTAACTTCTAGTAAAAATACATTAAAAGAGTTATTTTCTATTGCACTACCTAGTACTGGTAGTCGACTCATTGCTTCTTTCTCGAATTTTCTTGAACCAATATTAGTAGCGCAAAGCTTAGCGATCGCTGGAATATCAAGTACATTAGCTACTAGACAGTATGGAGAATTAACTGGTTATGTACTTCCATTATTGTTTCTCCCTACCTTCATAACGCATTCCCTGTCAGTTGCGTTAGTACCATCGATTTCCGAGGCAGAGGCAACAAATAATCATACGCTAATCCATTATCGTATCCATCAATCCATCCGTTTATCATTTGCTTCAGGCGCAATTGCAACCATTGTACTATCACTTTTTTCTGTTCCTATTTTAACATATATGTACGGAAGTGGGGATGCAAGCAGATTCGTTCTACTAATGGCGCCATTTTTTATTTTACTTTATATACAAGCTCCTTTACAAGCAGCACTACAAGCTTTAGATTTAGCAAGACCAGCCATGTGGAACAGTTTTATCGGAAATGCTTGTAAATTCATTGCTTTATTCTTTCTGGCTTCCAATCCCAGCTTCGGTATTATGGGTGTAGCTATTGCAATCGCACTAAGTGTCGTGCTTATCACACTTTTACATCTCGGTTCATTATATAAAGCAATAGGTTTTGGCATACCATGGAAGGATATTGTAAAAATGATTGCTCTCTTAGCAATGACGTGGGGAGTAGGGCAAATTATAAAAAGTATTTATGAAAATATAAATCCAGGCATTATCATATTTATTTCATTATTGTTGTTACTAACAGGTATATACGTATTATTTCTGTTTCTATTAAGATTTATAACAAAAGAGGAGCTAAAGCAGATTCCATTCATACAAAAATGGATATAATCTTGAGGATAGGACATCAATTTCTCGTCTGAAAAGAAGATAAATAACAGTAAAAAAACTGAGCAAAATTCGCTCAGTCCTTATCACTAAATGCTCAGATCTACGCTTCCTATAGTAGCTATTATGGAATAATAGCTACTGCTTGCTTGACCACCACTCCGGCTGCCCACTTCCCTTTCCGTGGGGTTTGTCCTTCAGCTAACTTTTTTAGCAAAACCCGCTCAAAAAAGTGGATCTTC
>NZ_JAWDHA010000022.1:0-61386 GCF_034190895.1 Virgibacillus sp. M23
TGCGCGAGCCGAAAATCCACTTTGCAACGTGTTCTTCTTTGCAAAGTTAGTTGAGGCCGTGCCCGCGGAAAGCGAAGTAATTAGTCGGAGCATTGCCAATATACATCAAACATTTCAAAATAACTACCTGGCTTAACGCAGTCATTGCACTGATTTTATACTTTCTTATCTTTGAACAAAAGCGCAAGTAGCCGATTAGAAACGTAGCGACTGGAGCGCGGAACGAGTCAACGAAGATAAAGGAATCACGGTGAGCTTGCGGCCAATGACTTATTATAAAAAAAGAGCGGTACCAACCCGCTCTTTTTTTGCTTCCATTATTTTCTTACGCTTTTGCATTTGCATAAGAGTCAGTTAAAGCTGTAATAATTAAGCCAATAGCTGACGCGAATAGAGCAGCAATGCCCCATCCTCCAAACCCAGCACCCATAATATCGACTTTTTCGACTAAAGTAGCTAATACAAGAAATACGATACCCACAATAACTAATAAAAATCCGGGAATATAACCTGTATAGCTTTTTTTCGATGTTGCTTTTAACAGGACTAAACTGATAGCAACAAGAATTACCGCTAGTATTGCACCAATTGTAAGCACTGACTGTACCATATTTTCACCTCATACAATAAATATATTGCTTAATATAGTCTACAATTGAACACGCATAAAGTCAATTATACATCCCTTTTTTTCGGTGGCGTTTTCATGACAATGGATAAATAAATTAGAATTGTCAAATAAAATGATGAATATAGTTTTATAAATAGTAAAAAGGAGGTTTTGAAATGAAGAAGCGTTTTATTTGGTATATTCTTGCTGCCTTTATTTTATCCATCATTGTCGGAACTATGTTAGGAGAAAATGCTAGCTTTGTTCAACCACTTGGCGACCTATTTTTACGTCTGATTAAGTTTATTATTGTTCCATTAATTTTAGCTACCATTATTGTCGGAGTCACCAGTGCTGGAAGCGTCAGAAAGCTAAGCAGATTGGGAGGAAAAACATTAGGATATTATTTAGCCACAAGCTTTATCGCCATCTCCATTGGACTCATTTTCGGATACCTGTTCACACCTGGTACAAATACAGGAATTGATACACCTGAGCCAAGTTCAAGTTCAGCTCTAGCTGAATCAGAAGGTGTTATTCAAACAATTTTAAACATTGTGCCAACTAATCCAATGGAAGCATTAGCAACAGGAAATATTTTACAAATTATCTTTTTTGCAATATGTATAGGGATTGGCATTATTTTAGTAGGAGAATCTGCGCTACCGGTTCAACGATTTTTTAATGGACTTGCCGACATCATGTATAAAATTACGAATAGCATTATGTTGCTAGTTCCATTTGGTATATTCGGATTACTTACACCTATCATTGGTGAATATGGTTTATCCGTCCTCCTACCATTACTAAAATTAATCTTAGCAGTGCTGGCAGCATGTATTATCCATGCAGGAATCGTTTACGCACTCGCTGTAAAATCAATGGCAAAAATGAATCCATTCCATTTCTTTAAAGGAATCTTCCCAGCTGCAGCTGTTGCATTCAGTACTTCAAGTAGCTCTGGAACACTACCAGTGACAATGAAAAACACACAAGAAAATTTAAATGTTTCTAAGGAAACAAGTAGTTTTACATTGCCATTAGGCGCCACAATAAATATGGATGGTACTGCTATCTATCTTGGAATAGCAACTGTTTTTATTTCCCAATACTATCAAATTGAGCTTTCCTTTCCACAATTACTAACCTTAGCACTAGTAGCAACATTAGCCTCTATTGGTACTGCTGGTGTACCCGGTGCAGGATTAATCATGCTTACAATGGCATTAACAGTTGTTAGTCTGCCCCTCGAAGGGATCGCACTGATTGCAAGTATAGACAGAATTCTTGATATGATGCGTACTTCCGTTAATGTCATCGGAGACGCATCAGCAAGTGTTGTCGTTGATGCATCCGAGTCGCAGCGAGAAATAAAACATAGCTATACTAAATAACGAAGTAAACACCAAACGTAATTAAGAAACGAGACATGTAAGCGATTCATCTCCTTGTTCACAGATCGATAATATAAAGCGAAACTTCAATCAGGTGGGGGGGTTTGTTTCCCCCCCCACTGATTGTGGGGAGCTTACTACCAGTAATATATGGGGTAAACGAAAATAGTATTTCATTTGAAGAAGATTTTATTCTCCTCCGAATGTTAGTTACAAAGTAAACGAGGTTCATTCACTTGTAATTTTTAACTAACCTACCCTTATTCTAAGATCATGCTTGTTACACAGGAAATTGTTAAAAGACATTTAAAGAAAAATGAAACTTTGATCCCACACCTTCTTCACTTTCCACCCATATTTCTCCTTTATGACAGTTGATAATCTCTTTACTAATGGATAAACCCAACCCATGTCCACGCATTTGTTTATCACTATTGTTTGTATAAAATCGTTCAAACACATAAGCAATTTCTGAAGCTGGAATCCCTGATCCTTCATCTTCTACCGTAATAATTGCTTGTTTATCAATAACCGTTAATCGTATTCGAATTTCTCCTTTCTTTGTATGTTTGATTGCGTTAGCAACTAAATTCGTCATTACTTGTTCTATTCTTTTCACATCAACTTCAACCAATAATTCCTGTTCTGGCATTGTATTAAAATTCCACTGGTAACGCAGACCAGCCTGCGTTACATCTAATTCAAATAGATGACAAAGATGCTTAAATAGTTGACGTAATGATACTATTTCCATCGAAAAATCTAGATTTCCAGCCTCCAATTGAGCAAGGTCAAATAAATCTTGAACAAGCCGATTTAAAGAGAATAGTCGTTTCTTAATTACTTGTAGATAAGAAAGCTTCTTTTCATCTTCATCAACGGTTCCATCTAAAATTGCATTCACATAACTCTGAATGGTCGCAATCGGCGATCGCAAATCATGCGATATATTAGATAATAGCTTTCTTCTCATTTCTTTTGATTTAGCTAAGGAATCATTCGCTTGTATAAGGTTTTGATTGGCTTTATGTAATAAATTTGTCCGTTCTTCTACCTTCGCCTCTAATGATCCATATAAATATGCATTTTCAATAGATATGGCAGCCTGTGAAGCTAATAATGTGAGCAACACAATGGAATCCTGTGTAAAAACGTAGGACGCCTTATTATTTTCTATATACAGTACTCCAGTTAATTTTTGTTGATAAACGATAGGTATTGCTAGAATTGATCTAACCTGATTTTCTTTTATATAGTTATCGTTTAGAAATCCGCCCTTTTTAAAGGCTTCTCCTAGCACAACTGGTTCCATTGAACTTGCAACATAATGAACCAGTGAAACAGAAAAATTTTTCTGACCGTCAATGGATTTTGTCTTTTCGTAGATACTAACCTTTTCTTCTTCATAAGCTGCTGCCAGCTTCAATTCTCCAGGATAATTTAGAATAAGAAACGCCTTTTCTGCTCCTGCATTTTTCACAACGAGATTCATCAATTGCTGTAATAGACGGTTCCATTTAATTTCACGCGAGATAACGCTCGCTGCTTCGAAAATAGCATTCACATTTAAGCTTTCCTTCTCCATTTGCATAATCGGCATCTCTTTTTGCCGTTCAGCAAATAATTCTGGATGGCCCTGCGATATTTGTAATGCTACGTTGACTGCTCCCCAATCCATGAAGTACTGATATGCCTCAACCATATAAGCCATTGCTGACTTCGGTAAATCTCTATTCAAATAGTAATGACCTGCACATAGATTTGCTAATGCAGCATCCTGAATATAACCATTTTGTTTCGCAAAATTACTTGCTTGATTATACAAATAAATTGACTTATCATTCGCATCTTTTATAGATGTTAATTCTGCTTTTACAAGTAAAAACTTATGCAAATAGTTTGCTTCTCCATGCGTTGACCACATTTTTAATTTGGCTAACCGCTTCTTTACAATAGCTTTCCCTTTTTGCTTAGATAACTGACCATCTCTTATTAATCTTACCGTCCAAAGCGCGTCATAAAAATAGTAATCCGGCACAATTACAAGAATAAGGTTGTCATCAACTAGGCGATCTAATTTCTTCATAATAGCAATTGCTTCTTGCTTATTTTGAAACAAATATGTCATCTGCAATCGAATTGTATAATGAATAATCGTTGCAGAAGGATCATTCGTAAATTCGGCAAATTCCCAGTTTACCTCTGAGTATTTAGATGATAACACATTAATCCAGTCCACCACTTCATCTAAGAAATCATTGGACAATATATACTCATTTCGTCTTGCAAATTCCAATTGTCTTTGAATTCCTGCTTTTACATCCAGTAAGTGTTCTCCTTTTATAAATAAAATCAACCCAATAAATGAGCTATTAGCACCAGCGAGATGAAGGTTACCTGATTCGATGCATAATTGCTGTGAACGTTCTAAATAATAGATGTTGCCATTAATATGATTTTTCCAATGATTAACAAAACTGCCAAACACAAAATATACGCGAGCCTTTAAACTGTTATCCGAATACTTTTCGGTATGCTTTATTGCTAAATTTGCAAAGTAGTAGCTTGCATCATAATCGTTAAAACCAGCACTCATCATTAAGGCATAATTATTATAAACCAATGCAGTGACATCCATATCTCCATGTTTTAAAGTCAAGCGAAGCGCTCGCAACATCAGTATTGTTGCTAAGTTTTGATTCACATGATAGGTAGGTGCATTTGTATTAATTAATGTTCGCATCATAGAATGTACGGTTTTATTTGCTACCTCTGGAAGGTTTAATAGATGACGTTCTTTCCGTTTTAAAGCCAGCTTTGTCAGCAAATATTCCTTCGTAATATCATACTTACTTGGATTTCGTTTGAAGTTCCAATTAATTAGCTGTAATCCTTCCAATCCTGCTTCTGTAGCCTTTTCTACTTGATGAATATGTGTATACAGCGTGATTTTTAGATCATAGATGCGTAATTTATCCTGTATCGAAGTAGCATAATGAAGAGTTTCATTTAATGTGTTTTCAGCTAGATCAAACTGCTGATTTAAATACTGAGCTTCACCAAGCCCAATCATAATTTTATATGTAATTGCATAATATTGCTCTTTCCATTTCACATCCGAAAGTAACTCATAGCCAATATGAAAATAATGAAGAGCAGCATCTGTTGCCGCACGATACTTAGCCTTTTCCCCAGCTTTCCAATTCCATTCTACTAACTCTAGCTGTTTCTGCCTTGATAATAGGTTTCGACTAAGGTTTAGATGATTAACAATATCAAAAATATATGCTTCTCGCTCTTTTTTAGTATAATTATTCAATAACTGCAGCCCTATCATGAGATGATATGCTTCTCTTTCCGTTTTTGAAAGGCTGGTGTAGAAAGCTTGTTGCACTTTGTCGTGTAGGAATCGATACGTAGGCGGATGCTTATCTAATAGGGAGATATCTTCGTTTGGATATATCCACTTATAACTTGCATCTAACGGGAGGACTAATCCTTCTTCAAGGCCATGCCATAGATTGTCTGCAACTTCATGATAACTCTTCTCAGAAATAGTAACTAATGACTTTAAATCAAATTGGTTACCGAAACATGAGGCTAACTGTAAAATTTTTATGGTATGAATAGGTAATTTTCCCATCCGTTTTAAAATAAAATCGATAATTGAATCTGACATCGAAATTTGTTTCAACGCAACGGTATCAATTCTCCATTCTGTCGTATCTTGATGGTACCCAATAACACCCTCATCATGAAACGATTGAAATAGTTGGACAATGAAAAATGGGTTCCCTTGTGTTATATGGTAAACTAGCTTCTCAACATATGAAGTGTCCATTTTAGTTAAAGAAAGGGTTTCACTAACCCACTCCTTTATATGCTTTTTCGTTAGAGGCTGAATTGGAATTTTTGTAATCTGTACTTTTTCTTGTTTTAGCCTTTCTAGCATTGCTTCAAATGGGTGCCCGACAAATATTTCATTATCACGATATGCGCCTATAATAAGTAAATGCTGATTATTAGGATTGATTAAGAGATAATGAATCAAATCAAGTGTAGCACTATCCGCCCATTGTAAATCATCTAAAAATAAAACAAGTGGATGATCTCCTTTAGCGAAAACACCAATAAACCTCCTAATTGCTTGTCTGAAGCGATTATGAATTCCTTCAGGAGGAAAATCACTTTGTTCTGCTTGTGAGCCAATCAACCATTTTATCTCAGGGATAAAATTGACAATGACAGCTGTATACGTATCTAATTCTTCTATTAAGCGACTTCTCCACTTCGCAGTACTTGCTTCTCCTTCTGATAGAATTTGCCGTAATAATATCTGGAATGCATGAATAATTGGCGCATATGGTATCTCCTTATTTAGGTGCATAAATTTCCCGGAAATAAAATATCCCTTTTCCTTAACAAGTGGTTTATGTAACTCATTTATCAACACTGTCTTGCCAATACCTGAAGGTCCTGGTACTAGAAGAAATTCTGTGCCTCCCTCTTTAATACGGTAAAAACCTTCTAACAGCTGCTTACTAGCTTCTTCTCTGCCAAACAATTCGCTTGGTCTTTCATAAACGCTAGCTTTATCTTTTTGTTGAAGTATGAAAGGAACGATGGTACCGGTCTGATTTAGCTGATTTAAACAAATCGCTAAGTCCTCTTTTAAACCAAAAGCGCTTTGGTACCGAGTTTCAGGCATTTTTTCTAAAAGTTTCATAATGATCGTTGATAGCATTACTGGTATTTTTGTAGTAATACTACTTGGGTCAATTGGTAATTTTGTGAGGTGAGCATGAATCATTTCTGCGGGATGATCTGTTTGAAATGGCAAATCTCCAGTAAGCATCTCATATAAAACGACTCCAAGAGCGTATAGATCTGTACGATAATCCAACGACCTGTTCATTTTACCTGTTTGTTCCGGGGACATATATGCAATATGATCTTTTATTTGATAAGGACTTACATTTGGATGTGGAAGCTCAGACGAAAGTGTTGTTGATTGATAAAACCCTGTTATCTTAATGCCATTCCCTTGTGAAGCTATTAAAATATTTTGAGGATGAATAGATTTATGTATAACGCGCTCTTGATGTATTGTACCAAGTGCATGTGCTATTCTTAAGGCAATAGCTATTAAATCTTTGACAGTTGGTTTACTATTTTCATACCAATCCATTAGCGTTCTACCAGAAAACGGCTCCATCACTATATATATATCGCCACCATGATTCTTTCGTTGCAAGGGTTTAAGAACATAATTACTCGTTAACTGCTTTGCCATATAAAAATCATGAAGCACCTCCGCCTTGCGTTGAGCGTAATTTGTACTTTTAGTGTCTTTTTTTATACAGACTATCGCTTTATCTTGCATGGAGAATGCCTTATATAAATCCCAAGTATCTGCTTCAATCACCGTATCTACTATTCGGTACCCTGGTAATGTTATCATGAAAACATCTCTCCCTATTTTCAAGAATTGCTTCGTGAACTGCTCCCACCACTTACCACCCTTACGGGTTGCTTGAAGTGGGGGCTTCTTGGGTAATCGCCACTTTTGGTAGCTGACGAAATGGACCAAGCTAACCCTCTTGTTCCAAGAGTTTATATTTTCATTAGGCACTTGCTAATAAGCGAATGCCTTCTTTTTTGATATGGAGAGCTGAATTATAATCTCTATCGAGATTTAACCCACACGAACAAGCGTATGTTCTAATTTCTATAGGCATTGGTTGGATATTTCCGCAACTCGAACAAGCTTTGGTAAGTTTTATCGACAAATACTTAATAAATTAGCAAAAGAACAACGTAAACTTTCTCGTAAATGGAGACTTCTTTCGGAAGTACGTTAAAGAACACATTTGACTCTTTAACTATATTTAAATGAAAATTTAATTAATTTTAAACTCCCTTTATACATGATTATTTAATCTTATAAATAAAGGGGGAGTTAGAATGAAAAAACAGGAGATTACTCAGAATCAATGTCAATACGATGAAGAATGGATTCAATTAATTTCCTTAGCTAAATTCTATGGGTTTACTACAAACGAAGTACGTTTCTTCATTAAATGTATAAAAGAAAAAGACTACTAACTACGCTGCTCACTAGCAAACCTATATCCTATACCTCGGATCGTTTGTATATATTGGGGGTCTTCTGGATTATGCTCTATTTTCTTCCGAATATTACTTATATGGACCATAACTGTTCGATGATCCCCAAGACTGTTCACTCCCCAAATCAATTCAAATAACTGCTCCACACTATAAACGCGATTGGGATTACTTGCCATCAAATACAGTAGTTGAAATTCTTTTGCAGATAATTTCACCTGTTTTCCGTGCGCTATCACTTCAATACTTTCGGGTTTTATCAAAATTCCAGGATAGATAATTTGCTTAGCCGTTGCATAGGTAGTTTCTCCTTCAACTTTGGTCGATAATACTCGATGACGTCGTAAATGTGCTTTAACCTTCGCTACAATAACTGGCATACTTGTACTCTTTGGGATAAAATCATCTCCACCAACTCCAAGACCAAGGATCTTGTCTACATCCTCTTCCTTCGAACTAAGGAATAATATAGGAATTTCTGATTTTTTTCGGATCATTTGACAAAATTCATATCCATCTAAATAAGGCATCATGACATCTAATAATATTAAATCAGGATTTATTTTATCCACACATTCGATTGCTTGGTAACCATCTTCTGCTAAATGAACCGAGAATCCATTTTTCGTCAAATATAATCCCAAGACCTCTAGCATGTCTAAATCGTCGTCAACAATTAATATTCTCTCGCTTGCCATCAACCATCACCTTACTCAATAATATAATGATAAGAATTTAAATTTTCAGTAAAATCAGCATATGACTATTATACTACACAAGATAGATTTTTCCAGTTTTCTCTGTTTTATTTTACAGTTAGTTTCATAATTATTGTCTACTCGCTTTATTATAGGAGGTACATAGATATTTTGACTAGCTTTAATAGTCTTTTACAATACTTAAAAGGACATTTTGGCATTTATGTTGAATAATATATATTAGGAAAGATAAGGAGGATAATCATGCAAACAACATTTGAAAATTATACATATGAACGCCCTAATTTACCTCAAGTAAAGCTAACATTCAAAAAGTTAGTAACTGCTTTTACACAAGCTCAATCACTCGACCAGGCAAATCAATCCTTAACAGCAATTAACGATTTTCGAAATCGATTATCAACTATGTTCAATTTGGTCTATATTCGAGCTTCTATTGATACAAATGATGAATACTATCAAAATGAGAGGGATTTCTTTGACGAGGCAGAGCCAGAAATAAGAGGCCTTACCTTTGATTTTTATAAAGAATTAGTAGCTTCTCCATACCGAGATGAATTAGAAAAACAATGGGGGGCTCAACTTTTTCACATTGCAGAATGCGAATTAAAAGCATTTTCACAAGAAATTATTCCATTGCTTCAAAAAGAAAATAGATTGACTTCCGCATACGCAAAACTAGTAGCATCCGCTGAAGTCGAGTTTCAAGGAGAAACTTATACACTTGCACAACTTGGACCATTTGCTCAGGATAAAGATCGCAATGTTCGAAAAGAAGCAAGCTTAGCTAGTGCAGAATTTTTTAACACACACCGCGAGCAATTTGATGAGATATATGATCAATTAGTAAAAATCAGACATGAAATAGCGACAACACTGGGGTATAAAAATTTTGTGGAGGTAGGCTATCTACGGATGCAACGCATCGATTACGATGCTGAGATGGTCCATAATTTCCGTAAGCAAGTAAAAGATGTCATTGTTCCTTTAGCTTCGGAGCTATATAACCAGCAGGGAAAACGTATTGGTGTGGATACATTAAAATTTTACGATGAAAATTTCCGTTTTCAAAGCGGAAATGCAACACCAAAGGGCAATCCGGAGTGGATTATTGAGAATGGTAAAAAAATGTATAAAGAGCTTTCTCCTGAGACTAACGAATTCTTTCAATTTATGTTGGATCGACATTTAATGGATTTGGAAGCAAAAAAGGGAAAAGAAGCTGGAGGCTACTGCACGATAATAGAAGATTATCAAGCTCCATTTATTTTTGCTAATTTCAATGGAACGTCAGGAGATATAGATGTTCTTACACATGAAGCTGGTCATGCCTTTCAAGCATACGCAAGTAGTCATTTTAGAATTCCTGAATATTTATTTCCAACATCAGAGGCTGCGGAAATCCATTCAATGAGCATGGAATTTTTCACATGGCCATGGATGAAGTATTTCTTCGGAGAGGATACTGAAAAATATAAATATGCTCACTTAACTGAAGGTCTGCTATTTTTACCATACGGTGTAGCAGTGGATGAATTCCAGCATCTCGTATACGAAAATCCACAATGGTCACCTGCAGAGCGAAAACAAGCTTGGAGGAATCTCGAAGCGATTTACCTACCACATCGTGATTATGACGGCAATGATTATCTTGAATCTGGTGGTTTTTGGCAGCGCCAAGGACATATATATGATAGCCCTTTCTACTATATTGATTATACGTTAGCTCAAATCTGCGCCTTCCAATTTTGGAAACGATCACGTGAAGATCATGAATCAGCATGGAAAGATTACATCAAACTATGCAAGCTTGGAGGTTCTATACCTTTCTTACAACTGGTAAAATCAGCGAATCTCTCTTCACCTTTTAGTGAAGGGACGGTAGAATCTGTTGTAGAAACCATAAAGGATTGGTTGTCTTCTATAGATGATCAAGCTTTATAAGTGAAACTTCAATCAGCGGGGGGTTTGTTATCCCCACTGATTGTTAATACCACAAAAATTATCAACACTATGTTTATGCAGTCGTTAAAATGGGATACGTACTTTCAACATATCGTAATTGCTTATCTTTTCCGTTCACTAAAATAGAATGTGTAATATAATTCCCATTGACCGTCTTTATTCCGTTTAGAAATAAATTTGCGGTAATTCCCGTAGCAGCGAAAATGCAATTATCCGTATTTACTAATTGTTGATGAGTTAATGCTTGTTCCGGGTTTACTATTCCCATTTGTAAACATCGTTGTATTTCCTCGCTATTCCTGGGCATTAGCTTTGCCTGCATCTCTCCACCAAGACATCGTGCTGCAACAGCTCCCAACACCCCTTCTGGTGCTCCACCAATCCCCAGAAACATATCAATATCTAATTCTTCCATACAAGTCGCAGTCGCATAAATAACATCTCCATCATTGAATAAAAGTACGTTTGCACCACAATTCCGAATACGATTAATATATTCTCTGTGTCTTGGTCGATCTTGAATAAGAATATTTAATTGATCCATCGGTTTATCTAACGCCTTTGCCAACGTGTGTAAATTATCTTCTAACGGGGCTTCAATATCAATTTTCCCTTTTGCTTTTGAGCCGACAGCTAGCTTTTTCATGTACATATCTGGTGCATGAAGTAACGAGCCCCTTTCAGCTGCGGCGATCACTGTAATGGCATTTCTTTGTCCATTGACGATTGGTGTTGTTCCTTCAATAGGATCCACTGCAATATCAACAGCAGGACCTGTTCCAATACCTACCTTTTCACCAATGTACAACATGGGGGCCTCATCTATTTCCCCTTCACCAATTACAACAGTCCCACTCATCTTTAGTCGATTCAGTTCCTCTCTCATAGCGGATGTTGCTGCTTCATCAGCTGCAATTTTATCTCCACTCCCAACCCAAGGCTTTGATGCAATCGCAGCTGCTTCAGTAACCTTCAAAAAATCTAATAACAATGCTTGCATTAGATACTCCCCCTAGTTTAGCTGCAATGATTACCTGCAGCTACTTCTTCACAACTTTGATTTAAAAATTTCTTTTCGTTTTCAATAATTTTATCTACTTTTCGTTTTGAACCATTTGCCCAAGAAACATTTAAAAAGGCCTCAACCACCTTTTTTCCAATTTCAATGCCAATAATTTGTGCACCCATTGTTATAATTTGTGCATTATTACTTAACTGGGCACGTTCTGCAGAGTACGTATCGTGAGCAAGGGCAGCACGAATTCCCGGATATTTATTTGCAGCTATACATACACCAATGCCTGTTCCACAAATTAATATTCCCCTATTTAATTCTCCTGCTCGAATCGCCTGCGAAACTTCAAAGGCTACATCTGGATAGTCAACAGCATTACAGGAATGACATCCATAATCAATCATTTCATGTTCTGTATCCTTCAAAAATTCTTTTATAGATTCTTTAAATGCATATCCATTATGATCACTGCCAATCCCAATTTTCATGTTACAAAGCCCCCATATTTCTGTTCATTTCTTTTCATTTTATTTCATATTTTATTATTTTTCAATATTTATTTTCGTTTTTATTTATTGTATTGTTTTTAAAATAAAATGGGGATCTTACTTCCAATAAAATGCGCGATAATAATTACAAAAAAATAGAATCAGAGAAAAGTATCTGATCCTATTTTTTTCGATCCTTTACTCTTTTTTTATTACCCTTAACTTGCTTTTACTTTTTTCGCTTCCACAAAGTCTAAAAACGTAGCAAGTATGAAATAGGCAGAAGTAGCTCCTGGATCTAGAGCACCTACCGATCTTTCTCCTAATCTACTAGAACGCCCCTTTCTCGATACTAAATCCTTCGTAGATTCCATACCTTCTTTTGCCGCAGCAATTGCCTCACTATATGCTGCAATAAAGTCGTTCGATTCCTTATATTTCGTCTCCAACATCGTCGCAAATGGTTCAAGTGTATCAACCATTGTTTTGTCTCCAACTTCAGACCTTCCCCGTTCCTTAATTCCTTTAGCGAAAGCAAGCCAATATGCTACCAGATCATCAGTATGAACCGTCGATTTATTTTTAATTGTTTTAGCACCTCTCATAAAACCTGTTGCATATAAAGGACCGACAGAAGAACCGACTGCATTTAAAAATGTCTTTCCAACAATTAGACTAATTTTTGCACTGTCTTCTTCTTCAGCGAGCTCATTTAACAGCCTTTCATGTACAGCTTGCCAGCCAATAGACAACGTAACTCCGTGATCTCCATCACCAATCCTTCGGTCAAGTTCACAAAGGTAATCTTTTTGCTCTTCAATCATATTTACAATCAATATAAAATAATCCTTAAAATCTCTAGCTGTTATCTCCATTTTTGATCCCCCCATTTAGGACATAGAATTATTTTTGTACAAACATCGGGCAATTTACTGGATGGTCCATTGTTTTCTTTAATTCAGCATCTAACTTCATAATTGTTACAGAGCAACCACCCATCTCAAGTGAAGTAATGTAATCACCTACATAAGAACGGTAAATCCCTATACCCTGCTCTTTTAATAATTGCTCTACTCTACGATAAACAATATATAGTTCCATTCTTGGAGTTGAACCTAAACCATTAATTAATACTGCCACCTGCTCCCCTTTGTTAATCTGAATATCTTGTAATATGTCCTTAACAAGTCGATCTGCAACATGGTCTGCAGTTTCAAGTGGACCCTTTTCAATTCCAGGTTCTCCATGATGTCCCAAACCAATTTCCATCTCATTCTCTCTTAGTTCAAAACTAGGTTTCCCCGTTTGAGGTAAGGAGCATGGTGATAAACCAACTCCCATCGAACGGGTGTTAGAATTCGCTTTTTCAGCAACACGTACTACATTTTCTAAATTATACCCAAAATCTGCTGCTGCTCCAGCTGCTTTATAAATAAAGAATTCTCCCGCTATACCACGACGCTTCTCCATTTCTTCTTTTGGTGCAGATGCAACATCATCTGTTGCGAGCGCTGATCCTACTTGAATATCTTCCTCTAAATCAGCCATTTCCGCTGCCATTCCAAAATTCATAACATCTCCAGCATAATTTCCGTATAAGTATACTACTCCTGCTCCTTTATCAATAGCTTTTGTTACTTCTAGAATAGGATCTGGTGACGGAGAAGCGAATATATTTCCTACAGCTACACCATCAGCCATTCCATCACCTACATATCCCATAAAACCGGGCTCGTGCCCTGAACCACCACCGATTAGAATACCTACTTTATTATCCCTTGTTTGTCTAGCAGTAACTAATGAACGGTTGTTTTCTGGTAATTGCCTTATGTAATCAGAATGCGCTTTCATATATCCTTCAATCATTTCCTCTACTACATTGGTTGGATTATTTATTAGCTTTTTCATTGATGCACACCTCTCATTTAATAGTAACCTCAAAAAATTAGAAACTTCCCACTTTTCATTCTATCATAATAAACCGTTACATTAGCTTATGAATAGCCCATGCTTCTGTGGACTATTCATACGTATTCACATGCTATTAAACAACGGAGCGTGCTCTATCTTTTTCTTCTATTTCAACCTCTTGCTCAGGTAATTTTAAGAACATAGTCATAATTGCTCCAGCAAAATATAATCCAGCTAATAACCACATTAGACCTTGCGTGCCTATTAAATCATAGAATAATGCAACAAGTGCAGGTCCTACAAAAACGCATAAGCCAGCCCCTAAATTTAGAATAGACATGGCGGCTCCTTTGTCACCATCTCCAACTAATGAAGGTGTTAAAGCAGAAAGTGGTACAAATCCAGCTAAACAAGCTCCCCATAGCATACCAATTAATCCAATTAAGAAAATATTCCCTGTAAAAACCTGTGGGACATAAAACATCATCAGGGTAAAGACCCCACAACCAACTGCCCCAAACCACATGACAGTATTTCTCCAACCAAATTTGTCTCCCACATAGCCAAAGATTAAGTTAAATGCTATATTGGAAATGAAGATGGTTCCCCAAATATTTAGCCAAACGGTAGTTTGGATGCCTTGATCTGCTAGATAAATAGGTAAGAATAACGGAAAAGCATATTGAGATGCTTGGTTGATAATACGAACAATACCAGCTATAGCAACCTTTGGCTCCCTTTTTAAAATCGTTATTCCATTTACTAATTCTTTTAATTTATTATCCGCACTATTTTTCGCCTCTAATTCAAATTTATCCCGATTAACAATTATTGCGAAAAATGCTCCAACACATACCCATAAAACCGCACTCCACATCGTCGGTATATGTCCAATTGCTTTAATTGCCCAGCTTGAATAGTACGCCCCTAGTACACTTAGGCCGCCGGTAAACACAAACCAAAACCAACCTACGGCAGTTCCTAGTTGACATTGTGGTGTACGATACGTTATCCAAACAAGAAATGCATAGGCAAATAATGGGTAACCAAACCCACGTAACGCATATGTTGGAATCATCAATTCATAATGAAGGTTCGGTATGGCTAGGCCGACAAATAGGATATGCCCAATTAAATATAGAACCAGACCAGTGGTCATCGTTTTTCTAGGACCAAATGCTTCCACTAAGACCCCGGATAACCAAGCTGCAATAGCAATTGTTACCCCATAAGATGTTGTAAGAAATGCTGCTTGCTGAACGGATAACCCTTCATCTACAAGAAATGGGCTAATCCAGGCTAACTCTAGACCATCTCCCATCATAAAAATCAATACACCAAAGTACCCCCAGGCTAAATTTGCTGGAATACCTATTCTGTCTAAAAATGTTTGATTTTGATTTAAATTTGGCATGATTCTCCCCCCTTGTATTAGACATCGTTATGGCTGTAAAATAATTTTTAACGACTTATCGCCTTTTTTCATTAATTCAAAGCCCTTTTCAAAGTCTTCTAGTGGTAGTTGATGTGTAACAACCCCCGCTGTTGGAAAGTCTCCGTTGGAAATACCTTCTATCACTAAAGGGTAACAGTATGGGCCGAGGTGAGAACCTAATAAATCAAGCTCTTTCCGATCACTTATAATGCTCCAATCCACGGAAACCGGCTCGCCAAACACACTAAATTCCACAAATCGCCCAAGTTTTCGAATAGCATGCAGACCTTGTTCCACTGATTTCGGATGACCTGTTGCTTCAATATAAATATCACAGCCATATCCATCGGTCATATCTTTAATTTCCTTTACAACATCTGTTTTACTTGGATTCAAAACAATATCTGCACCAAACTGCTTCGCTAATTTCAAACGGTCTTCTTTCATATCCAATACGACTAATTTTTTGGGTCCAGCTTTTTTAATTGCACCAACCATTCCTAACCCCAAAGTTCCTGCACCAGAAAGTACAACAATATCACCTAATTGCACTTGAGCGCGTTGTACAGCGTGAAGACTACAAGCATACGGTTCAATTAAGATAGCATCTTCAATCGGCAAATCTTCAGGTACTTTGTAATTAATAGCTTCTTTTGTAAACTTCATATATTCAGCCATGCCACCGTTTACATTATTTTGGAAACCATATAAATCATGCTTTTCACACATCCAATACTGACCGCGGTTACAAAAGCGGCATTCCCAACAAGGAACAATTTGTTCGGAAATCACTCGATCACCAACTTCAAAATCAGTAACTGCTTCCCCCTTTTGCACGATGCGACCAATAAACTCATGACCTGGAATCATTGGAGCTTTTATATAGGCGGGCTGTGTTTCATCTCCCCAGAAACTCGGAGCACCTTCATAAGCCTTAATATCACCAGCACAAATACCACATGCTTCTACTTTAATGATTATTTCCTTTTCATTTTCTAACTTCGGTGATTTAACCTTTTCCTCAAGTTTATAATTTTTCGGGCTATATGCTACAATCGCTTTCATATGTTCAGGAATTTCTTGTTGTTTACTAACATTTTTTTCTAATGCCTTTTCCATACTCCCATCTCCCTTTCAATTCGTATCCGTAAAGCATTATTTTCGTAGAAATGAATCACGAATTTTTTTGAAATCGTTTTCAATTTCTATTTATATATTATCATTCATTTTCGTATTGTCAATATTATTTTTGATTTTTTTCAATTTTACTTATTTAAATAAGTATTTTTTATTAATTAACATAAAACGAAAATATATATGGTTAGATATTGATAAATACCGATAAATGAAATAAGATTAAGGATAGAATATATATAAGGGTGAAACTTCATGAAAATGTTTGCTAGTGAACGAAGGAGTAAGATTATTGATCTTCTTCATGAGAGAAAGCGGATTACTGTTAAAGAAATCGCTTCCCAGATTGGGGTATCCGAAGCTACATTGCGAGCTGATCTAAATAAAATGGAGCATGAGGGGCTTTTAACAAGAACTCATGGTGGGGCAGTGCTTAATGAAGATAAAGAAAACGATAATAGCTTCAACGTAAGACAAAAGAAGAATAAAGAAGAAAAAATCCAAATTTCTAAAAAAGCAATTGAACTCATTGAAGAAAAACAATGTATCTTACTCGATGCAAGTTCCACGGCATTAGAGTTGGCTCGCTTATTAAATTCGGCATCACTACGCTTAACCGTTGTTACGAGTGGACTGCAAACAGCAATTGAATTAAAGGATAATCCAGATATTACTGTAATATTAATTGGTGGTGTCGTAACTAAAAAATCAACTTCAATTGAAGGCACATTAGGAATTGATATTCTGGATTACGTAAATATTGATATTATGTTTACATCTGCAAATGGATTTTCCTTCGAAAATGGTTTAGAGGATTTTAACTTATATGAAGTACAAATTAAAAAGGAGATTGTGAAACGAGCCTCAAAAGTAATTGCTTTAGTTGACTCCTCCAAAATCGGTAAATCTTCCAGTGCGGTATTTGCCAAATTTGAACAGATTGATCGATTAATTACAGATCAGCCAATCGAGTCACCATTTTTAAACAAGTTAAACGAATATCGTATAGATACCATTATTACGAATGAAACATAAGAGGTGGGATTAAAAAACTCACTTCTTTTTTCTAATATCAATAAACAGATTTTTTAAATTTTAATAGATAATACTATTAGATAACCTTCCCACTTTCAACGGAATTGACAAATGGCTTTCGTATTTGAATAATAGGTAGCATAAGGTTGAATATGCAAACAAAGGAGAAGTCCATGAACTATAAAATTCTATTCCTCGATATCGACGGTACTATATTAAAACCAGACCATACATACTCACCTTCTACAAAAGAGGCAATCGTCCAAGTACAACAGCAAGGAATACTTGTTTTCCTTTGTACAGGAAGGCCCCTTCACGAAGTAAACGACTTAGCTCATGACCTGGGAATTGATGCATACATTGGCTATAATGGTGCCTATGCCGCATATCAAGATAAGCCACTTGTCAATGAACCTATGAAACAGCATACATTAGAAAGTTTTCTGTTACTTGCAAGCAAGCATCATCATGAACTCGTTTGCTATACAAGTGAAAAAAACTATTTTACAACTTTATTTAATTCAATTACGAAAGATTTTGCAGAAGTTTTTCAGTTAAAGCAAAACGAAAGGCTATCAGATCATGTACTTGATCAGATACTTGGCGCTTCAATTATGAACGTCAGTCCAGACCAAATAAAATTGTATGAGGCAATGGAAGAAGGTATTCATTTATCTAAGGTAAATGTAGAGGGAGTCGAAAACTGTTATGATATCATTCGCAAACAAGTGAATAAAGGAGAAGCAGTTAAGGGAGTCCTAGAGCATCTACAAATAAAAAAAGAACAGGCTATCGCATTTGGAGATGGTATGAATGATAAAGAAATGCTACAAGCTGTAGGAGAGGGTTTTATTATGGAGAACGGTGATCCTAATCTTCTACCATTTGCAAAACACCAAACCACATCCGTACAGAATTCTGGTATCTTCAATGGGCTGAAACAGTTAGGTCTAGTGAAGTGAATGAAAAAAAGGGAAGCCAGGTCATTAAAATATCCTTTACAAAGGGTACACATCTGCTTGCCCTCTTTTTTATAAGAAAAATCCACCGTAAATAAGCGCACCTATGATGACAAATGCTGGATGTACTTTCATACGCTCCAGTAATAAATAACTTACAAGCATCAATATAACTGTTTGCCATAAACCGATACCTTCATAAGATTCACTAAAAAAGCGCCATGCCATTACACCTAGTAAGATACCGATAACTGGTCGAATGTAGAGCGTCATTCGCTTTACTTTCGGTGAATTCTTATATTTATACAGTATACTTAACAATACAATAATTAATAGTAGGGACGGTGCTACCGTAGCAAAAACACCTATTGCAGCCCCTGGGATTCCCGCGACATCATAGCCAATATAGCCGGCCATTTTTGTAGCTATTGGTCCGGGTAGTGCATTTCCTAATGCAAGAACTTCACTGAACTCCTGAACATTCATCCATCCATAACGAGTAACTACTTCATTTTCTATAAGCGGTATCGAGGCTGGTCCTCCTCCATACCCCAGTATTCCCGGTATGAAAAACGCAAGAAATATTTCCCAATAGATCATGACGGATCACCTTCCCTACCGGTGATGTTTTCTTCTGTATTTGGCGCTTTATCCTTCTTTACGAGTGCTAGGATTAATAAAGCCGCTATAATAAGTCCTGGGTGTATATGTAGAACTTGCAATAAAACGAAGACAATTAAAAGTACTAGTCCTGTTTGTAGCCACCCCATTCCTTTTCCTGCTTTATGAATAAATTGCCATGTTAACGTTGCTAGCATGACTCCAACTATTGGTATGACTGCAGCCGTCATCCCCTGAACCCAATCGTACTCTTTTATGGAGGATAAGGATGAAAGAAGTAAAATCATCAGAAAAATGGTAGGTAATATTGTTGCTAATACCGCATTAATCATTCCCAAAACCCCTGATACCCGGTAACCAATATAACCGGCAAGCTTTGTAGCTATTGGGCCCGGTAGTGTATTTCCCAATGCAAGTAAATCACCAAATTCCTCATCATTCATCCACTTAAAATTATCTACCACTTCTTTATGGACAAGTGGTATAGAACTTGGTCCACCACCATATCCTAAAATTCCAACTCGAAAAAATGCTATAAAGATATTCCAATGATTCCTCATGGCTCACGTACCTTTTCGATAATGTAGCTTACACTAAATATTCATCCCACGTCTCAAGAAGTGGGCTTGCCCGTTCGGAAAATCTGTATTTTCTTACTCTTACACCAATTTAAATTCTATACTAATAAACAAATATTTAGCTGTCAACAATTTATTATGTCAAAAACAAATAAAAATAATGATAAAACCTTACAAAATAAAATCAAAGCATAAAAAATCTTACCATTTGTATTTATCAAATGTTTGAGTATTACATTGTTTTTCTCAGGAAAGTTATCTGTTAAACTATATTTAGCTTTAAATAAATCGTAGGAGCAGAAACGATGAAACTGGATAACATTGATGTAAAATTGTTAGAGGAACTTGCTGAAGATGGCCGATTATCTTATGTTGAATTAGCTGATAAAGTTGGACTATCGCGTGTGGCTGTTAAGGATCGAATTCAAAATTTAAAGGAAAAAGGCGTTATTGAAAAGTTTACAGTTGTCATTAACTCAGAGAAATTCGGAAAGCAAGTATCCGCTTTTTTTGAAGTAGATGTGGAACCAAAACAGCTTCAACGAGTTGCTCAAAATTTAGCTGATCACCCTCAGGTAGCAAGTATTTATCAAATGACAGGACCCAGTACACTACATATGCATGTACTTGTAGAAAACTTTCAAAATCTTGAAGTATTCATTAACGAAGAACTATATTCTGTTGAGGGAATAACTCGAGTAGAAAGCTCAATTATCCTAAAGCGATTTAAAAGTAGAACTGGGTTTAAATTGTAGTCACACCTAATAAAGGTGATGTCCTTTATGAAATCACCTTTATTTCGTATTACCAAAAATATAGTGCTGCCAAGATCGCAATGATAAAAAATACGGTACTAGAAAATAATCCAATAAACACTTGCTCTTTCCTAGAGTACGCAAGCGTTTGACTCGCCAAATAGGTCGTAGTTGTATGAATAGGTAAAATAATCATACTACCGACAATCATAATAATTAAAAGTGCTAAGGGAACAGGAGGAAGTCCAACCTGGTGAGAATAAGACATAACAACTGGAAAAATAACAATAATTGCCGATGATGGTACGATAAAAAAGAAGCGTAATATGAACACCATTATTGCAATAATACTAACACTTAATACTACTCCTGCTCCTTCAGGTACGACTTTCATTAATAGTTGCGCTAATTGAGATGCAGTTCCATTAGTTTCAAGGACAGAACCTAATGAAAAAGAAGCTCCCAGCAACAAAAAATTCTCCCAGTCAAGCTTACGTATATCACTATTTGTTACTAAGTCAATTTTCGGAATGGCGTAAAAAACAACTAAGAGCATAGGTGGCAATAATAAAGGTACTTGCTGGGGATCAGTAACGACCCACGTCAATACCATTACGAAAAAGCTTATACTAACTATCCACATTTGCTTCGAAGGCTCTCCTTGATCTTCCTTCAATATACTAGAAGTAGAACTGGGTACGTTAGAATAGCTAATTTTACGGGATTGCCTCGAAATATAGTTATAAACAAAAAGAAGGGTCAAAATGGAGCCAATCCATATTGGAGGGGCCATAAGTAAAAACCAGTCTAACCATCCTAAATCAGCAATTTGATAATCCCTTAAGAGTTGAGAAGCCAAAATCGGAAATCCCCCACCAGTATAAACAATCATTGTTGCATGCTGGTTTATCATTCCAATAACATGAATGCCATATTTACGAAATGGACTTTGCTCTCCTAGAGCAAAATAGTCATTTAATCGATCTATCAAAGGTAATAGCATTTTGAAACGTGCTACAGCTGATGGAAGCAGCACAGGTAGCAGTAAACTAAATAGAGGCAGACCGATAATAATAAATTTCGGTCCCCCTTTACTCATTTTCAACAAAAATCGAGCCACTATGCCATCAACACCCGCCTTAATAAGCACCTGACTGATAATTGATAACATAAAAATAAAGTAAATCGCTGGTGATAAAAATCCTACTACTGCCTCTTCCATACTATCAGCTAACTGAAAAACCATCAATAATGCAATAATTAATATACTACCAGCTCCAGTAGGAATTGGAGCCGCCACCCATAAGTAAACCGCTATTCCTAGTACAAACAATGTACGAAGTTGTTCAGCTGTGAAGTGTGTAGCCATCGCGTCTTTTACAAGCAATAGTACTAAACAACATATTACCAGTACAAAAGACAGCCAGTATATTTTCTTATAGCTTTTATAGTAAACACTTCTGATGATTCGCATTTATGCTCTCTTGCTCCTTCTTATTTGTTGAATCAAAGGAAAAGCAAGAGACAATAATGCAATAATTAGTAGTGTTAAAGCTAGTGGGTCTTGTACAAAGATCATCAAACTTCCATTTGATATGGTCAATGACTGTCTAAACGCCTGTTCCATCATCCCTCCTAGGATAAATGCTAAAATTAATGGCGGAGCTGGAAACGAAAATAGTCGCATAAAAAAGCCAATTACACCAAATAAGAGAAGCATGTATAAATCAAACGTATTAAAACTAATCGCATAAACCCCAATAATGCTAAACATAATGACTAATGAAATAAGCAATGGACGGGGAATTTTTAATATTTTCGCTATGTAAGGGATTAGCGGTAAATTAAGAATTAGTAGAAATACATTCCCTATATACATGCTAGCGATAATCCCCCAGAAAATCTCAGGTCTATCGGTCATTAATAATGGACCAGGCTGAACGCCTAACACAAGAAAAGCGCCCAACATAACAGCTGTTGTTCCGGATCCTGGTATACCTAAGCTTAGTAATGGAACAAAAGCACCACTAGTCGCAGCATTATTAGCAGTTTCCGGTGCAGCAAGTCCTTTTACTGAGCCTTTTCCAAACGCTTCAGGACTTTTGGCAATTCTTTTTTCAGTAATATAAGCTATAAATGAGGCAATAGTTGCTCCTGCCCCTGGAAGTACTCCAAGTAAAAAACCTAAGATGGATTGACGTGACATTGGACCACGCATTTCCTTAAACTCCTGCTTGGTTATCTTTAAACTACCTAATTTATGAGCATTATCCATTGATAAATCTTTACGATTTATAATTAATGTACAAACCTCTGCTAATGCAAATAAACCTAAAGCAATTACCAGGAAGTCTAAGCCCTCCAACAAATTCACATTTCCAAACGTAAATCGTTGTGTTCCCGTCTGGGCATCGATGCCAATTGTGACCACCATAAATCCAATAACAGCTGAGATTAAAGCCTTAATCGTTGACCCTTCGGATAAGCTTGTTATTAAGGTTAATCCCATAAACATTAAAGCAAAATAAGCAGGTGGACCAAAGGAGACTGCAACACTTGATAGTATCGGTGCTAAAAGCATTAATAAAATGACACTTACAGTACCTCCAACAAAAGATGACGTAGCAGCTATAGCAAGTGCTTTGCCTGCCTTTCCCTGTTGTGCCATCGGATAACCATCAAATGCTGTTGCGACCGTTCCAGAGATCCCAGGTGCATTTAATAATATGGAAGATGTAGATCCACCAAAAACGGCACCGTAGTAAACACCTGCCATCATCACTAATGCAACGGTTGGTTCCATTCCAAACGTCACTGGTATCATGACAGCAATAGCACTGATTGGTCCCAGCCCTGGTAACATACCGATGAATGTACCAACAAAAACACCAATTAAAACGAAAAGTAACCCTTGCATACTAAATGCAACCTGAAAGCCAGTTATAATTCCTTCAATAGAATCCATACGGAACCTCCTCTAAAACGGTAATAATCCTTGGGGTAAACTTATTTGCAAAAATTTTGTAAACGTTATATACATAAAAATTGGAAAAATAAGAGCAACCACCCCATTTGTAAGATGTTTTTTATATCCTAAGAACCATGAACAAAAATAGATAAACAGTGTTGTAGTTATAATAAATCCTAAGAATTCCAATAGTGTAATATAAAGCAAAATAAATAAGAATACAGCAATTAATGTACCAATATCTTTCAAAGGAATATTTCTACGCGATCGCTGTTCTTCTGTTTCTGAATCCTTAGCAAAAAATAAACAAATCGATAAAAAAACTAGCAAATAACCCAATCCTTTTGGAATAACATCCGCATCAACAGGTGTGTATGGATAAGCAGGTAGTTGATATGCCATTACTAAATAAGCTACTGCTATAATTAGTAGAATAATGCTGATACGTTGATTTAATGCTTTAAACATGCCTTCACCACCTATAATTTAAAATACCTTATTGCTAAAACCTAATTTAGACGCTACGCTTTATTAATTTGTGTGATGATATACGCTAACTGTAAGGAAACATATATAATTATTCATTATTGTAAAGATAGAAGCCAATGACCTTAGCCATTGACTTCTAGGAAATGGTCTATTTCGATAGACCTAATTCATCTAGTAAAGACTGAATCTCTTCTTTCTGTTCATCTAAAAATGACTTATATGATTTGCTGTCCATATACATTTCATCCCAACCATATTGCTCTCTGATATCTGCAAAAGCCTGTGAATCACTTAATTCTTTAAATTTTTCTTCATAATATTTCACAGCTGCATCGTCCATATCCGGAGGTCCAAAAAATCCACGCCAGTTTACAAAGGTTGCATCAATCCCCTGTTCATTAGCGGTTGGAAAATCTTCTATAACTTCACCCTCTAATCTCTCCTCAGAAGACACTCCTAATACCTTTATTTTCCCAGCCTTTACTTGTTCTACTGTTTCTGCCACTCCAGTTGAGTAAACGTCTGCACTTCCATTTAGCACTTGCGTCAGTCCCCCACCTTCTTGGTCAGATACATACTTAATTTTTGTCACATCAACCCCTGCAGCCTTTGCAATCTGTATGAACTGGATATGATCCATACTCCCCGGTGAAGAGGCACCAACAACTGTAATACTAGCAGGATCTTTCTTCATATCCTCAAATAAATCATTAAGATTATCCCATTTTGCATCTGCTGACACCGCAAATGCAGCGTAGTCTGCTATCATATTAGCAAGTGGTGTAAAATCCTCGTGTCCATATTCCGACTGCCCATTTAACGGAATTAAAACAATTGGAGGTGAGGATACAAATAAATTATATGAACTTTTTTGTTTGCCTGCGATATACGCCCAACCTACCGCACCTCCACCACCTGGTTTATTTACAACCCCAATGTCCTGATCAATCAATCCTTCTTCTGTGAATACTTTAGCAGCCATGCGTGCTGTAGTATCCCAGCCTCCACCAGCTCCTGCTGGTGCTATAATTTCAATGGGTTTCTCAGGTGTCCAATCTCCTGATGAGCCAGTTGCCTTTTCATCTTTACCGGAACATGCTGTTACTGTAAGTATGATCACAAGAAACCCGATAAGCGTAATCCACCGTTTCACTCCTCATTCCTCCCTGTTTTAAATCATTGTTTGCTTTCTACTATTTACTCTAATAAAATCCCTTCTTTATGTAACCGTTTACAAAATAAGATGCAATAAGAATTTTTTGTCTATTTTGAGCATTTTGTTCACGGGAATAGGAGATTAACTTCTATGTATTGTTTATTCATCTTTTATCAGCTGTTTATCGAAAAGATGACAAAAATTCCCTCTTCGATACAGACAAGCATAATAACGGAGAGGGAATTTATCAACTGCTGAATGGTGGCTATTTCAAAATGAGTGGCAAGCCTTCTCAGGCGTATACATATGGGGATTGCTTCCATCATACTTCCAGCAGTGTTATACAACTAACATGTTACACTATATGATTAGTTCATTCTTTGTGCATTGCTGCTTCCTTAGATTATCAATTATCGGAGCCTAGCCTTCATCATAATTCCTACTTTAAATGATATCTTCGCTCTGGTCTTCCTACGATACCATACTCTAATTCAGCCGTAACCTTATTAATGGATATTAAATACTCCAAATATCTCCTTGCTGTTGTTCGTGAGGCGCCAACTTTAGAACCCATTTCCTCAGCAGTAATACCAGTATTTACTTGATGTAATATTCCTTCAACCTTTTCAAGCGTTAATGGGTCTATTCCTTTTGGTGTTGGTTCTCTAGTACTTAGCTTCTGTCCAAAATAATCATCTAAAAATGACTGATCTACCTCATTTTTTGCTGCTAATTGTTGTTTCATATTTTTATAGCGTTTGATAGTTTCTATAAACCGTTCCATTTTAACTGGTTTAATGATATAGTCAAAGATTCCATTGCGTATGACATTACCAACAATCTTTGTCTCCGTTGCTGCAGATATCATAATAAAATCAATGTTAGGATTACGATGACGAATTTCTAGCATAATATCACTACCTAACATATCAGGCATATAAATATCTAGTAATATTAAATCAGTTGCAGTTTTGCTAACCATATCCAGTGTTTGCTCTCCGTTTAACGCTTTTCCAACAACCTCTATACCTGAGATTGTCTCTAAAAACTTTTCATGAATATTTGCAATTCGATAATCGTCCTCTGCAATAATGACACGTATCATTCCATCCCCCCTCTGCTAATCACTTTTTGTCTGTTTAGGAATAAAAACAGAAAACACTGCTCCTTTGTGTTTTTGATTATGTACTTCAACAGTTCCCTGAAGTTCTTCTACTGTATCCTTAACAATAGCTAATCCATAACCGCGATCCTTCATTCCTTTTGTAGAATAGCCTTGTTGAAAAATTTGCTGAACCTCCATATCATTGATGCCTTCGCCACTATCGGCAATTTCAAATACAATATCTTGACCTATATCAGTTGCAAAAATTACAACCTCTTTAACATTTTGTTGTTCAACTGCTTCCATAGCATTATCAATTAAGTTACCAACAATTGTAATTAATTTTGCCATATCCATTTGCTTCGGCAATGGCTGTAAGTAGCTATTCGGATCAATTGTAAGCGCAATCTTTTTTTCTGACGCCTTTCCTATTTTTCCTAACAAGATAGCTTGGACGGTTTGATCTTTTATTTGATCAAGCAAAATTTTATTTTGATCCGCATGTATCTTTGATTCTTTTTGAATTAACTCAATAGCCTCTTTATAATGTTGTAATTGCAATAACCCTGAAAGCACATATAGTTTATTGGTGTACTCATGTGTTTGGGCACGTAAATCTTCGGAATACTGCCTAACTTCGGACAATGTATTTATCATTTCATTTAGCTCTGTTTTATCCCTAAAGCTTGATACTACGCCTACTACTTGTTCATTTTCTATGATTGGCTTACGGTTAACAATAACCTGTCGATTATTTAAAGCTATTTCTTCATCTTTTATTACGTTTCCCGATTGAAGTACATCGTACATTTTTGTATTTGGAAAAACATCCTCTATTTTTTGATTCGCTTTGTTATTATTAATTCCTAAAATTCTTTGCGCAGACTCATTCATTAAATTAATTCTACCAGTTTGATCAATTGCAATAATCCCCTCCTTTATCGAAGAGAGGATGGCATTCCGATCACGATAAAGAGTTGCTATCTCATATGGTTCCAGACCAAACGTATCCTTTCTAATATTTCTTGCTAATAAGACCCCACCAACGATACCAGCCAACAATACCAATAACGATACTCCACCTAGTTTTAATAATTTATTGAAAACAATCGACTTAATATCTTCAACCATAAACCCAACAGAAACGATCCCAATTATGTCACCATCTTTATTAAAAATAGGCGCTTTTCCACGTAACGAATAGCCTAGGCTTCCTACAGCTTTTGATGTATAATATTCACCATGTTTTAATGCTCTATCATTATCTCCCCCAACCATATGTTTTCCGATTTTCTTTGTATCAGGATGAGCTACACGTATACTATCCTTATTTCCTACTACAATAAATTCTGCACCAATGTATTCTCGAACCTCCTCAGCAATTGGTTGAATCGTTTTTTCTGGATGTGCCTCATCAAAAGCACTCCTTACCGAAGGCATATGAGAAAATGTAATAGCTACATTTAAAGCTCTTTCCCCTATTTGTTTTTCAATATCTTGCGATTCAAAATAAGCATTTATCCCAGTCAGTAGTATAGTTATACAAATAATTAATCCACAGATTAGGACAAGTATCTTTGTTTGTAATGAAACACGAAGCATATCTCCCCTCCTTAAACACAGAACACAACGGAATGAATGGGATAGTACTATTAGCTGCCTTTAGGAAGAGCATAAATAATTGCAAATAATAAAAGTGAAACTTCAATCAGTTGGGGGTTTTTGTTTAGCCCCACGGATGGTTAGTACCACTAAGGGTATGACCTAAAGGCCCTCGAACCAATCGGACATTTATTGCAGTCGCCCCCACTCATTCCAGAACGGTTCACTTTATTGCCGGAGTGGGGACTTACTGCAAAATTATATGCGGAATCAATCGAAGTGGTAGAGAAACGTAATTTTTATATTAACAGACGGTACAAATAATTAAAAATATCAAATTATTGTAACATAAAAGAATGGATAGATTTATTAATTTATGGAGGAATTGGATAATAGATTAAAAACATCCATCGATCCTTTTACGACGAAGAAATCGATGGATAAATAGATTTTTATCTATACATATATAGGTGACTACTGGACAATGAATGCATTCAACAGCTGGATGTCAACATTCCCTCCAGATAATACACAGACCACATTTTTATCATAGACACCAAGTTTATCAAACATAGCTGCTGCAACCGTTACAGCACTAGAAGGCTCGATCAACTGCTTCATACGCTGTAAAACAAAGGTCATCGCCTGTTTAATTTGTACTTCACTTACAAGAACAATATCATCTATAAATCGCTTCACAATGGGGAAGGTAAGGGTTCCTGGGTGCGTTGTACGTAAGCCATCCGCTATTGTTATCGTTGGTGGTATACTCGTTATTTTTCCTTCCTGTAAGGAAATAAAAGTATCTTTAGCAGTTTCAGGCTCCACTCCAATAACTTTAATCGATGGCTTCGTTTCTTTAATAGCAGTTAGTATCCCGGAAATTAATCCACCACCACCAATTGGTACTACGACAACGTCAACATGATCTATTTGTTCTAATATCTCTAATCCAACTGTACCTTGGCCAGCAATGATTAATGGATCATCATAAGGAGGAATAATCATACCATTATTTTCTTTTGCGACTTCCACTGCACGTGGAAGCCGTTCAGAGGAAGTCATTCCACATTTTTCAATTTTCCCCTTATATGAACGAATTGCATTTACCTTACTTTCATTAGCATCCTCAGGAACGACAATCGTAGCTGGTATTCCTAACTGATTTGCAATATAGGCTACTGCCTGGCCGTGATTTCCTGATGATGCTGCCGTAACAAATGATGACCCTTCTTGAGCCGCACGTTTAACCTTGTTCGTGGCACCTCTAATCTTAAAAGACCCTGTTTGTTGTAGGTGCTCAGCTTTAAAAAACATTTGATTCTTACAGATAGAAGATAGCTGTGTAGATTCTAAAATGGGCGTATTATTTATTGTATCTGTAATAGTTTCTCTCGCATTGTAAATATCATTTACCGTAATCATATAAATCCTCCCATCATGCCTTGTACTTTCAAGTATAACAGACAGCATAGCAATAGTTTCCTCTACTTTGCTGATAATCCAAGTTATATACTAACACCAGATTGAAAAAACCCTTTACGGAGTATTTCAAACCGTAAAGGGTTTTTTCTATTTATGTTCGAAAGCTTGTATTACCGAGTCGTATACATCTTCTAAATTTTTGCCCATACCAGCTTCTACTGCTGCTACATAAGCACCTTCTACAATAGGAGCTTCTACTAACTTTATCGCTTTAAGATCTGTCATTTCGATTGCCATTTCAGCGTTCATCTTTGCACTACCTAAATCATAAAATAACAACACACCATTACCTTGATTAGCTTGCTCAATGGCAGCATTAATCTTTTCTATACTTGTTCCAATCTCTAAATCCTCTGTACCTCCAGCTGTTTCAATTGGTACGTCCTTTATTACTTGTCGGATAAGCTCCTTTGCTCCTTCAGCGATTTTTGAGCTATGGGAAATAAGTACAATACCTACATAAGCCATTACTTAGATGCTCCTTTCCATACTTCAGCCAATGCTTCAAAAATATAGTATGATGACACAGCTCCTGGATCCAAATGTCCAATCGACTTTTCTTTAAAATAGGAGGCCCGTCCTTTTGTGGCCATCATATCTTTTACTTTTTCTAAAGCATTGCTTGCAGTCTGTAAAATGGAAGAATGATCGACTTCCTCATTTGTCTGAAATAAATCAGCAATGGGGGACCATACATCAACCATTGTTTTCTCTCCCTCTGTTGCTTTACCACGTTGCTTTAATCCACTAACAGCTTCATTTAATCCTATTGCAAACTGCTTCTGATTAATAATTTGTTCACCCTTTAAAGCATTCGTTAATTTCAAGAAGACTGTTGCAAATAAAGGACCAGATGCACCACCTACCTTTGACATGATGGTCATCGCTACATCCTTTAAAACGTCAGATACCTCTTGATAATCCTCTTCATCCAACTTAGTTACCACAGCTTGAAATCCTCTAGCCATATTAATTCCATGGTCACCATCGCCAATAGGTTGATCCAGTGTAGTTAAGTAATCTTTATTCATTTGTATTTTTTCATTTGCAAGTTTTATCCATTTTATAGTACGTGATACATCCAATTCCATATTAAATCCCTCCTAGCTGCGAAAAGCGGGTGCTTCTGATCCAGCATCTAATAATGTCTTTAGTTCATCATCTAATTTCAATAAAGTTATGGAAATACCAGCCATCTCCAATGATGTCATATATTCTCCGACAAATGTTCGATATACATGAATGCCATTATCATGAAGTATTCCCTGAACTTTCTCGTTTACTATATACAATTCCATTTCTGGAGTAGCTCCTAAACCATTAATCATTACAACAATATTATTTCCTTTTGATATTTCGATATCTTCGAGAATTCTATTTGTTAATTCTGTTGCAATTTCATCAGCAGAAGTAATTGGCTTCCTCTCAATTCCCGGTTCTCCATGAATTCCGATCCCAATCTCCATCTCATCCTCTTTCAATGTAAAGCTTGGCTTTCCAGCAGCTGGTACTGTACATGAGGTGAGTGCCATTCCCATCGAGCGTACATTTGCTACAACCTTGTCCGCTACTTGCTTGATTTCCTTCAGTGATCCACCGCTTTCTGCCTTAGCTCCAGCTATTTTGTGAACCAATACTGTCCCAGCTATCCCTCTTCGACCAGTAGTGAAGGAGCTATCTTCAACTGCAACATCGTCATTAACAATTACCTTTTCGACTTGGATACCTTCAGCTTCAGCCATTTCTGCAGCCATTTCAAAGTTTAATACATCACCCGTATAGTTTTTAATGATTAAAAAAACCCCTTCACCTCCATCTACAGCTTTTATCGCTTCGAGCACTTGATCTGGAGTTGGTGAAGTAAATACTTCACCAGCAACTGCTGCATCAAGCATACCTTTTCCAACATATCCTGCATGAGCAGGCTCATGTCCACTACCACCACCACTTACTAATCCTACTTTACCTTTAATTGGCGCTTCCTTTCTTGCTAACACTAACGTATTAGGTATTAACCTAACTTTCTCAGGGTAAGCAGCAATATACCCATTCACCATATCTTGAACAACTTGATCTGGATCGTTAATAATTTTTTTCATTTTACTACCCCTTTCATCTTCTTATTATAAAAATACCCTGTTTATAGCCTAATCACACAAATAAATACTATTTCTTAGAAATTTTTTATAAAAAAGGGCCATTCTTATCCTTAGATAGTCATGACCCCTTTCTTGCTAAAGCTTTATTTAAATGCTCGAGTTGCTTCAACAGCTTTCTTCCAGCCGCCATATAGAGCTTTACGCTTCTCTTCCTCCATATTATCCGTAAATGTTTTCTCTATATTCCACTGTTTTGCAATTTCATCCTTATCCTTCCAGTAACCAACGGCTAACCCAGCTAGATATGCAGATCCTAAAGCAGTTGTTTCTTGAACAACTGGTCTCTCTACAGGGACACCGATGATGTCACTTTGAAATTGCATTAAGAAATTATTTTTGACTGCACCACCGTCCACACGTAATGTCTTTAGATCTATTTTTGAATCCGCAATCATTGCATTTAAAACATCTTTTGTTTGATATGCTAATGATTCTAGTGTAGCCCGGATAAAGTGACCCTTTGTTGTACCACGGGTAAGTCCAAATACAGCACCTCTTGCCTCACTATCCCAATACGGTGTGCCTAAACCGACAAACGCAGGTACCATGTATACACCATCTGTGCCCTCTACTTTTGTTGCATAGCTCTCACTTTCTGGAGCAGTTTCTATTAATCTTAAGCCATCTCGTAACCATTGGATAGCAGAGCCTGCTACGAAAATACTTCCTTCTAATGCATATTCAACTTTACCATCGACTCCCCATGCGAGTGTTGTTAATAATCCATGCTCAGAGGCAACTCCTTCTTCACCTGTATTCATTAACATAAAACATCCAGTACCATAAGTATTTTTCGCCATACCCTTCTCAAAGCAAGCTTGCCCAAATAACGCTGCTTGTTGGTCCCCAGCAATACCGGCAATTGGTACTTCTTCTCCAAAGAAATGATAAGAAACCGTATGAGCATAAACCTCTGAGGATTGTTTTACTTCTGGTAGCATGCTTTTCGGAATAGTTAGTATATCTAATAACTCGTCATCCCATTTTAAATCGTAAATATTAAACATTAATGTTCGAGAAGCATTGGAATAATCAGTAATATGCGTTTTACCACCAGACAGACGGTATACTAGCCAACTATCTATTGTGCCAAACATTAAGTCACCGTTGTCTGCTTTTTCTCTTGCACCTTCCACATTATCCAAAATCCATTTAACCTTCGTACCAGAGAAATAAGGGTCAAGCAGCAATCCTGTCTTCTCTCTAAATAGTTCATTGTAGCCAGCTTCTCTTAGCTCTTTACAAATAGCCTCCGTTTGTCTAGACTGCCAGACAATCGCTTTGTATACTGGTTTCCCCGTATTTCTATCCCATACTACCGTTGTTTCCCGTTGATTTGTAATACCAATACCAGCAATTTGATTTGGTTCTAGATCAGCCTTGCGTAATACCTCTGCAATACAAGCTAGAACGGAGGTCCAAATTTCATTGGCATCATGTTCAACCCAACCAGGCTGTGGAAAGAATTGTTCAAACTCTTTTTGCGCTGTCTGGACAATTTCTCCTTTGTGGTTAAAAATAATCGCTCGAGAACTTGTAGTACCTTGATCAATAGATAAAATAAATTGGTTATTCATCATCCATTCCTCCTATATAGCTTTATTTTCCATTTTATCAGCAAGCGTTTCCTTTTTCTTTAATTCCGCACTAACTGCACCTATTATGATGACAGCCATCATTACACTCATAATCCAAAAACCAGTCGAGAAACTACCTGTGAAGAAAGCATTGTAGAATAACGCACCATAAATTCCACCGATAATTGGGCCAAGCACTGGAATCCAGGAATATCCCCAGTCAGATCCACCTTTGCCTGGTATAGGAAGTAAAGCGTGTGCAATTCTTGGACCTAAATCACGCGCAGGATTAATTGCATATCCAGTTGCTCCACCAAGCGACATACCGATAGCAATAATTAAAGCGCCAACAATAATAGGGTTTAAGCCTTCTGTGAATTCGTTTGCACCTATAAATAAAAGTCCCATTACAAGAACAAAAGTACCAACAATTTCACTTAACAAGTTAGAAAAAGGACTACGTATGGCAGGGTCAGTAGCAAAAACACCTAACTTAGCACCTTGATCTTTTGTTTCTTTCCAATGTGGTAAATAATTTAAAAATACAATTACTGCTCCAATAATTGCTCCAATCATCTGTGCCGTTATATACAAAGGAACCTTGGACCATGGAAATTCGCCAATCGCAGCAAATCCTAATGTAACTGCTGGGTTAATATGTGCTCCGGAAAAGTTACCAACTGCGTATACCCCCATTGCTACAGCAAGTCCCCAGCCGATCGTAATGACTACCCAGCCAGCACCTTCAGCTTTGGTTTGTTTTAGAACAACGCCTCCAACAACACCGCCACCAAAGATAATTAATATCATTGTTCCAATAAGTTCTGCTAAAAATTCAGACATGTATAACACCCCTTATTCTATTATTCTATAAGTTAATCATGGAAAACCGAAGATTTGGCCAACTGATGCTGATTCAACCTCTCCCATCAAAATAACTAGCAATTCATCAATAGCTAAACCACATGGTATGCAGATTGAGAAATAAAAGAAAGCAATTGACACGAAAAGATCCACACTTTAATAGACATACTTTCCCCAAGGAAGTTGCAATTAAAGTGTGGATCTCCTATTCTCCGCCACATAATTAACTTGTAGTTTTATTCTACTTTAGTATGGAAACGCTGTCAACAACATTTTAAAATTGTCTCTGAATATACTGTGGTTTCTCCAGTTAACCAATTCATGGTAATATTACCCATTTACCATATAGCTTTATCCCGTATACAACTGGCAGTGAAGGTCCAGTTGGTTCTAGGGCCTTTAAATCATACCCTTGTGGTACTAACAATCAGTGAGGGATCATCACCTCTCCACTGATTGAAGTTTCACTTTATTGCGTTTACATTTTATCGTATTGATCACAGTAATTCTTATTTATTTCCCGGGTAATAAATTTGTCCTATTTTATCGAATTATGTTTATAAAACTCAGTCATTTTTGACCGACTGCAGTATTAGTGTTTTACCTTTTACATCATCTAACTGCGTTTTGTGATAATTTCCTGTCACCCAGTCATCCACCTGATCATGATACCAATCGCTTTTGAAATGTCCAGATTGTCCAGGGCCAACAATATGATACCCGGATTTCGGGGATGCCATATCGATGACAAATCTCCATGATGCTCCATGATCAACTAGGCCGTTTTCTTCATAACTAGCTGCCATTGGAGTTACTGCACTTCCATCCACAGGGACAGGATCTTGATTATTAAAGAAAAATTCTAAGACGGGATGAATTCCTGATAATGGATGAACAAATTGTACTTGATGATAATCTCCCCACTGCCAATTTTTCATATCACTTCCATAATCCTCATTTAATTTTTTCAACGTTTTACGTAAGGATTCTTGTAATAAACGCTCCATTCCACCTTGTTCATCAATCCAAAAAGTAGACTCACCATGTAAAGCTTTTCTAAGCAATTGATCAGTCGTTTGGCCACGTGAGCCAAACAAATCCATCATTTCTTCAGGAATATCCTGATAAATGATTGCTTCGATTTTATCCATCCAATAATGAAATAGTAGCGGTTGTGCGGCAGTAGAATCATCCTGATAATCCCAATTACGAAGTATTTCTAAAGCTTTTTCCTCTTGCGTAGTTAATTCTAATTGGTTTAAAGCCTCTAAAAAAAGAGGTAAAAATTCTTTTGCTTGCAAATTCATATCATCCATTTGCAGCCCTTTCATATCTTCCACTGTCAGTGAATGACTAGCATCTAGTACTTCTGCAATTCGTTCATAACGATAAGGTTGTGCCCACACATTACTAATATGATACGGATAGTCATCTGTAGTTATTTTATTATTAGCTGTTGCTATATAGCCCTTTTTGGGGTTGATCATAATTGGAAGCTCATCAAATGGAATATAGCCCTTCCATTCATAAGATTCCTTCCATCCAGGTAGAGGTAATAAAGCATCATTGCCATTCTGATAAATTGGTATATTACCATTTGCTTTATAAGCTATTGTTCCATCCGTTGAGGCAAACACAAAATTCTGAGCTGGAACAAGAAATTTTTCTAAGCCCTGTTCAAAGGATTTCCAATCATTTGCACGGTTTATTTCAAGGATTGCTTCTAATTCTGTCGTAGGCTCTAAAGCAGTCCATTTTAATGATAATACGTTATCTTTTCCACTATCTTTAGCAAACTCTGAAACTACTGGACCATGCCTTGTTTCAATTACTTGATAATCGATCGTTTCACCATCTTTTACTTTAATTGGTTCATCAATAATTTTAGCTTGCTCCCATTCCTCCTCATATAAAAATTCTGTAGTATCTTCAGGGTTTCTTTTTTCAAGATATAGTTGTTGGACATCTGGACCTGTATTAGTAACCCCCCATGCAATCTGATCGTTATGACCTAATATGATACCGGGTACACCAGCAAAAATGACGCCACTAACATTCTGACTTTCCGTTTCTAAATGCATTTGCAACCAAATAGACGGTGTTGCTAATCCTAAATGAGGATCATCAGCTAATAATGGTAATCCTGATTCTGTTTTTTCACCGCTTACAACCCAATTATTACTACCATTAAACGCATGAGGTATAATTGCATTCTCGAAACTATCGATAACAGAAACAGGTTGTTCATTCATAATAACTGGTTTTCCAGATGGATAGCTTGGAAATAATTCATATGCTTCTTCTTTATTATAATTCTGTAATAAATAATAATTAAACGCTTGCCGCTCCCAATGTCCTCCTAAGTCAAAAGCCATATATTTACCTATTGTAAGTGAATCTATCGGCGTCCATTTTTCCGGTTTAAAGCCCATTAATGTAAATTCAATAGGCAAACTGTTCGTTTCTATCGCTTCTGTCAAATACGCGTTGACCCCAGCAGCAAATGCATCAAGTACCTGCTTGGCCTCAGTACTATATACATCATAAGACTTAGTAGCTGCTCTTCGCAGACCTAAAGTACGAAAATATTTATCATGATCTATTGCTGACTCTCCAGCTACTTCACTTAATGTACCAGATGCTTGTCTTCTCGACATCTCCATTTGGAATAAACGATGCTGTGCTTGTACATAACCCTGTGCCATGTATAAATCATGCTCATTAGCAGCTTGAATATGCGGAACTCCGTTATCATCCGTACGTACAAGAACATCCTTTTTCAGCATTGGCAACTCAATCTTCCCCTCCACCAGAGCCAATGACCGATTTATGTATGCGTTTACAAACAAAAATAAAAATATACTCACTATTAATAGCACACTAAAACTAAATAAGACAATTTTCTTCTTATTTCTTTTTTTTCTTTTCATTGGTTGTTCTTTAGGTATTCTTTCTTCCACTATTAACCACCTTCCTTTATGTAATACTATTCGCCAAGCATGGATTATTATCCTCTCTCCAAATAATTACAGCCACTCTTTTTACGGGAGGAATATCGAAAAACACCTTTCCCAAGCATTGTTATATTTTCATTTATTTATTTCTTCTATATAATAAAATTAGTATATATTAGAAGTGGGGAAAAATGCTGGAGGTAGAAAATGAGGTCAATTTTAGATGAAATTCAACTAAAGTACCAAACACTAAGTAAAACAGAAAAGAAAATAGCTGATTATATAATACACCATAGTGAAACATTATTAAATATACATATACAGGAATTAGCCGATAGAATCAATGTGTCCATCGCTACTATTACCCGTTTTTGTAAAAAAATAGGTGCAACTAGCTTTGTTGAATTTAAAATCTTACTTAGAGACGCCGTAGAGGAAACTTTAGAAACTCATAATGCGGTTGAGAAAGTAGATCAAATTTATCACTCCGTCATTAAATCTACAAACTCTCTTACATCTATACAGAAGTATGAAACGGCTTGTGATTGGATTGTTTCTTCAAAAGCTATCCATATCTATGGACTAGGGAGCTCAGGATTATCAGCACAGGAATTAAAGCTTCGGCTGGCGAGAATGGGTTTTACAGTAGATACACACACGGACTCACATGATATGATTATTAATGCTTCTATTCTTACAAGTGAGGATCTAGTCATTGCGATTTCCAGTTCAGGAAAAACGCAGGAAGTTATTGATGGTGTAAAGCTCGCCCAAAAAAACAATGCAAAAATTATAGCTGTTACAAATTTTTCCAAAACAAAATTAGCAAACAGTTCCGACCTTATATTATATACTTCAAACTTAAAAACATATCAGGAAATTGGTTTTATGAATAGCCAACTATCCATTCTACTCTCATTAGATATATTAAGCATGCTACTTCTCTTACATAAAGAAGATGCACAAGAAAAACATGACTTAACATTACATGCCTTAAATGAGTATAAAAAAATATAGGGCCGGCGATTACCGGTCCTATGTCTTGATTAACCTTTTTTTAAAGCATCTGTGAAAGTCTTGGTAATTATTTGTGGCCTTGTAATCGCACTTCCCACCACAACAAAATGGGCGCCATTTTCCAATGCTTTTACCGCCTTCAATGGCGTATCGACCTTTCCTTCAGCAATTACAGGGATTGAAACTGACCGAATCATTTGCTTTAGTAACGCAAAATTATCATCGGCAATATTCGCTCCTTGAGTGGCCTCGGTATACCCTACTAGTGTTGTCGATATACAATCGAATCCTAGCTTTTCAGCTTGAATTGCCTCTGCAACTGTAGAAATATCTGCCATGAGAGTTACATTTGCAGATTGAGACTTCACCAGTTGTATAATATCAGCTAGCTTTTCATTCTTTGGTCTTTTACGATTTGTTGCATCCATTGCAATAATGTCTACTCCCGCTGCCAATAATGCCTCTGCTTCCTTTCGTGTAGGAGTAATATAGACGTTACTATCTGCATACTCCTGCTTAATAATCCCTATAACTGGAAGGTCTACCAGACTTTTAATTTCTAAGATATCCGCTACGGAATTAGCACGTATCCCTTTAGCACCTCCTTCTAGAGCAGCGATAGCCATCTTTCCCATGATTTTTGAAGAATGAAGTGGCTCTTCCTCTAAAGCTTGACATGATACAATTAATTGTTTTTCTAGTTGGTTTAAAACATTCATTACTCAATTTCTCCTAACGCTTCTTCTACTTGATTTTTAATGGTGGATACTTCAGGGCCATAAATAACTTGCACACCATTTCCGCTAGCTACGACACCTTTGGCACCAGTTTTCATTAAGTCGTCTTTCTTCACTAAATCCGCTTTAAATACACTAACTCTTAAGCGAGTAGCACAATTATCTACATCTTTAATATTTGCTTCGCCACCTAATCCTGAAATAATAGCCTCTGCTCTTTCACTTTTTGTATAAGTCTGTGTTTCTGTATTTTCATCTTCACGTCCAGGTGTTTTATAATTAAATTTTTTAATCATAAACTTAAACGTAAAGTAATATAGGAAGAACCAAACTATACCAATGATAGGAACGATAATCCAGTTTGTTTTTTCATTTCCTTGCAGCACTCCAAATAATAGGAAATCAATAAAACCTCCCGAGAATGTTTGGCCAATCGTTATTTCAAAAATATGTGCTAGCATAAATGCTAGTCCATCAAAAAACGCATGGATAACATATAAAACTGGAGCTATAAATAAAAATGAAAATTCTATCGGTTCGGTTATACCGGTTAAGAAAGAAGTTAACCCCGCTGATAGCATTAGACCAAGGACTTTCTTCTTGTTCTTCGGTTTTGCAGTATGATAAATTGCTAAACATGCTCCAATAAGTCCAAACATCATAGTAATATGTCTACCAGCCATAAATCGAGCTGTTCCAATAAAAAATTGTTCGACATCCGGTTGTGCGAGCTGTGCAAAGAAAATCCGCTGTGTTCCTTCTACCAGTGAACCATCTATAACCATTGATCCACCTAAACTCGTTGTCCAAAATGGAATGTAAAATATATGGTGTAACCCAAAAGGTCCAAGTAGTCTAAGAATGAATCCGTATATAAATGTACCTATATATCCTGTTACTTCTACAAGTCCACCGAGAGAGAAAATTCCTGATTGGATAACTGGCCAACCATAAAATAAGATGACACCTAATATAATTGACATAAATGCAGTGATAATTGGAATAAATCGTGATCCTCCAAAAAATCCGAGAAATTTTGGTAATTCTACCTTATTATATTTTTGATGCAACCAATACGTCATCAAGCCTAAAATTACACCACCAAATACACCCGTTTCCAATGATTGAATACCAAGCACCATTCCTTGCCCTACTTCTGCAAGGTTTTCCTCAGCTAGCTTTCCAGTAATCGTTAACATTGCGTTAATCGTTGCATTCATTACTAAATAACCTAATACTGCAGCTAGGCCAGCTGTACCTTTATCAGATCTAGCCAGTCCAATAGCTACCCCTACCGCAAAAATTAATGCTAAGTTGGCAAAAACTATATTTCCAGCAGAGCTCATAATTGTAAAAATTGCTTGTAGCCATGCATGATTAAGAATTGGATATGCTTGAATGGTTGCAGGATTACTAAATGCCCCACCTATTCCAAGTAGCAGCCCAGCAGCTGGAAGAACGGCAATTGGTAGCATGAATGACTTACCAAACCGTTGTGCCTTTTCAAAAAAAGCATTCTTCATACGATCCACCTCATTTCTTTGATATGAAAATAATTTACATTTTAATTTTAATTGTGTAAACTATTTTTATCAAGTGTTTTTTACCGCTTACAGACAGCTTTTTCAAAAAAGTTAGCTAATTTTGTGGTTGAATTTTTATAGAAGGTAGGGAATTATATGTTTCAAAAACTTTTTAATAGTAGGAGTAGCCAATTGAAATTAGTTGCTCCAACTGATGGTAATTTAATAAAGTTAGCAGATGTTCCAGATCCTGTATTTTCTGAGAAGATGATGGGAGATGGTGTCGCTATTAAGCCAAGTAACGGGATATTAGTTTCACCAGTGGATGCGAAGGTTATACAGGTTTTTCCTACTAAACATGCAATTGGTCTTAAAAGCGTGAATAATATAGAAATCCTCATACATATAGGTCTTGAGACTGTTAGCTTAAAAGGAGAAGGCTTTAAGGTTTTTGTCAAAGAAGGAGATAACGTGCAATTAGGAGAGAAATTAATTTCCTTTGATGTCGACTTAATTAAAGAAAAAGCCGCAAGTGCCATTACTCCAATTATTATTACGAATACCGCTGATATGCAGCGAATTTCGCAAATGGAATCACGATTTGTTTCCGCAGGTAAAGATGAAATTCTATCCATAGAGAAACAAGGATAATGTTTGACAATTGGCTTGATTGACTTTAACTAGACAACAAGCTGAACTTGACTTGAAGAGAAAGTAAATAAATTGGGGAAACCATTCGATGGCACGAATAATGGAAGATCCTATAAGGCAAAGTTTTGGTTCCTAATAGAAAAAGCGTTAACCACAGTAGCAAAGCCTCTAATTTAATAAAATAATTGTTAATACGAAGCGCAGCCAAAATACGTAGACTCCTTGAAAAAGAAGAACGCTTTTTCTGCGTATGATGTATCGTTGCCGAAGCTTTCCTTATCCTACGGCAAAAAGTTCGACCTGAAGATGTGCCCAGACGTGCCCGCGGAAAGCGAAGCATGTTGACTAAGCGATGAATGAACTACCTATCTCCAAAATAATAACCCAAACCTATCTAAAATATTTCAGATAAGGTTTGGGTTTTACATTGCTAAAAATTCTTTTGTCCCAGTCTCTAGAAAGCTGTTTTCCATTAACAAAGTCTTATATCTCTATTACTTATTCACTTACCGTTATATCGTATGTTCGCAACCAATAATCAATTTGACAAAGATGAGCGATTAATTGTGGTCCTTTCATTAATTGACCATACCACGGGTCCTTGAATTCACGCCCTTCGCTTTGTAAAATAGCTTCTACTTTATCACGATTTAAAAATTCAAATAAACGGGCATCTTTATCTGATAATATTTGCTCCATCCATGCTTTTACTGCCTTCGTATATTCTGGTTGAAACGTTTTAGGATACGGACTTTTCTTTCGGTATAGCACTTCATCAGGAAGAATCCCTTCCATTGCCTTCCTAAGAATACCTTTTTCTCTTCCTTCAAGCATTTTCATATCCCATGGAATATTCCATACATATTCTACTAATTTATGGTCTGCATAGGGTACACGAACTTCTAAACTTGCTCCCATGCTCATTCGATCCTTACGATCGAGGAGTTGTGCCATAAACCAATGCATATTTAAATAGAATAACTCTCTTCTACGTGCATCAATTTCTGATTCACCGTCCAATCGAGGTGTTTCTTCAATCGTTTCCTGATATTGTTGGAAAACATAATCCTTTAGATTTAATTTTTCTTGCCACTCAGGATGGAGAAGGTCAATACGTGAATCTAATGAACGCATCCATGGAAACCCTGCTCCACTGGCTGTAGTCGGATCATGGAACCAAGGATACCCACCAAAAATTTCATCCGCACATTCTCCAGAAAGACTTACCGTTGTACGCTTCTTTATTCGCCTACAAAACCATAGCATGGAGGAGTCAATATCTGCCATCCCCGGTTGATCACGTAAATAAACAGACTCCTTGAGATGATCAGCAAGTTCTCGGCCAGAAATCACCTCATCATGATGGTCTGTTTTAAACGTAGCCGCCATTTTATCGATCCACGGCTGATCCATCGCAGGTTGAAATTTACTTGCTTCAAAATAGTCTGCATTTCCTTCATAATCAATAGAAAACGTTGTTAACGGTGCTTTTCCTTGCTTTGTAAAATAGTTCGAAGCAATAGCGGTAATTGCACTTGAGTCTAGACCACCAGATAAAAACGTGGATACAGGTACATCTGCAACAAGCTGTCGTTCTACCGCATCAACAAATAATTCCCTTACCTTCTGTGTCGTTTCTTCAATAGAATCTGTATGTTCTTGACTTTTTACATTCCAGTATCTCCATATGTTTAAACCATTCGTTGAGAAGGTAAGCGCATGCGCGGAACGTAATTCCTTCATATTTTTAAATATGCCATGCCCAGGTGTTCGAGACGGACCTAATCCAAAAACTTCCGCCAAACCTGATAGATCAACCTCTGATTTCACATCGTTATGTGCTAGTATCGCTTTTAACTCTGAACCAAAAATAAACTGACCTTCGGATTCATAAAAAAACAATGGCTTAACCCCAAGTCGATCTCTTGCCATGTATAACTGTTCCTTTTTTCCATCCCATATGCCAAAAGCATAAATTCCATTCAAGTAATCAACACAAGCTTCTTCCCATTCGATATAAGCTGTAAGCAAAACCTCCGTATCGGACATCGTACGGAACACATATCCTTTTTTCCGTAATTCCTGCCGTAATTCCTCCGTATTATATAACTCGCCATTATAAACAATTGTGTAAGAATAGTTATCTTTAGCTTTTTGCATCGGCTGTTTCCCCCCTATGAGGTCAACAACGGAAAGCCGCTTATGTCCAAAGGCAACGTGCTGATCCAACCATATGTTTGACTCATCTGGTCCACGTAATGACAATGTTTCCGTCATATTCTTAAGCATTTCGCTATCTTCTCTAACGTCTTTTTGCCAATCGATATAACCTGTAATTCCACACAAAATAATGTCCCCCTCTCTTGATGCTTTACATTTACCTAGCCATTATATGCAAATTCATAATTGACAATTACAAAACTTCCGTTATGGATAAGTTTTTCTCAAGAAAAACAATCACCTCGTGGACTTTGGATTTAGTGCGTCCTTTAATCCTTCTCCAATAAAATTAATGGATAAAATCGTAACTATTAACGCAAGTGCAGGTGGGATCCAAATCCATGGTTTTCCTTGTAGTACATCTGGTTCATTAGCTGATGAAAGCATATTCCCCCAGCTAGGAACTGTTTGTGGCACTCCAAAATTTAAGTAGCTCAAGGCAGCCTCAACGGCAATCATGCCTGCAAATAATAATGTTGCTTGCACAATGATTGCCGAAATAACATTTGGTAATAAATGTCGAATGATAACCTTTGCAGATGAAGTTCCGATTGATTGAGCTGCTATAATATATTCATTTTCTTTCTCAGCAAGAATTTTACTTCGCACAATTCTTGCTGTTCCTCCCCAGCTTAGAAGGCTAATAACAATAATTAACACCCATACGCCAGAAACTGTACCAAATAATATTGCATTTAATACAATAACGAATACTAGAAAAGGAAAATTCAGGACAAAATCTGTAAAGCGCATAAGTAGATTATCAACAACACCACCGAAGTAGCCTGCAATAGATCCAATTAAAGAACCAAAACTTATAACAATGAAAGTAACGGATATGCCTACCATTAAAGAAACCCTTCCACCGTAAAGTAAACGTGTGTATACATCTCTTCCACTCTTATCAGTACCTAACCAGTGATCGGAGGAGGGTGGTAACGAAGTTTCACCAATATTAACTCTAGTTATATCCGTAGTAGTTATATAAGGTACAAGAAAAGAAATAACAATCACAAACAATAAGAAGCATGTGCTTACCATAGCAAGTTTATTTTTCATAAATTTCTTTCTTGCCATTGCCCATGGTGACATTTTCTTACTATATTTCAAATGCTTTGGAGAATTGATCATGACAAACTCCCCCCTCCTAATCTAATCGAATTCTTGGATCGACGACTCCATATAGAATATCTGCTACTAAATTACCAACTAAAACTAAACATGAAAACATCATTGTTAATGCCATTAATACCGCATAGTCATTCGTTTGAACAGATTGTACAAATAGTTGTCCTATTCCAGGATAGGTAAAAATAGTTTCGGTTATGATAGCACCACTAACTAAGGAAACAATATCAAAACCTAAAAACGTGATGAGCGGAATAATAGAATTCCTCAAAATATGTACATGATAGATTTTTCTATTACTTGTTCCCTTAGCACGCGCGGTCCGTACAAAATCCTTTCGGCTATTTTCAATAATGTCATTTCGTAAAAATTGTGTATAGCTCGCAGTACTCAATAATCCTAAAACGAGTGCAGGTAAAATAACATGATGTAGTTTACTAAGCCAGTATTCCACTGTTCCATTTTGTAAGGTTATGTCAACAGAACCATTGGAAGGAAATATACCTAAATGAAAAGAAAAGAAATAAATAGCAAACACTCCGGCAACAAACGATGGAATTGCCATTCCAAAATAATTAGCAGCACCAATAATATGATCACCTATTGTATAAGGTTTCCTACCAGCGAAAATCCCCATCGTAAAGGATAGGAAATACGTAATAATTAATGCGCTTATTCCTAAAAAAATAGTATTTTCTAATTTTTCACCTATTAAATCTGATACCGGCATTTTATAACGTACTGAACGACCAAAGTCACCCTGAATAAAATCAGAAATCCAACGACCATATTGGATATGATACGGATCATTATACCCAAGCTTTTCTCTCATATCTTCAATATAAACTGGATCTGTATTAAGCGGATCTATTTCTCCAGAGAGGGCATCCCCTGGCATCATTTTTGCCAGGGTAAATACCACAATGGAGATAAGGAACAACATTGGAATCATACCTAATATTCTTCTTAAGCAATACTTCCACATAGTGCCATACTCCTTATCTATTACAGATTAAAAATCTAGCCTTTAGTTAGGTTTAATCCACCATTCATGGGAACTATTTAATCCTGATACATCCATCTCAACACCTTGTACTCTTGTATTAACAGCCATTACCTCTTCCAATTCAGCAATCGTTATCATTGGAACTTCTTCACTTACATTTTTTTGCCATTCCATATAGATTTGCTTTCTTTTCTCTTGATCTTGACCCACTACATTGATATCAATTGCATCTGCAAGCAATTGATCATTTTTTTCGTTTACCCAACGTGGGTAATTCCATAATTGGTCACTGCCCCATAAGGCTGTCGGATCTGGATCTGTCCCCGTACTCCATCCTCCAAAGAATACTTCCATAGATTCATCTGCTTCTTCAAGTTGCTCATAATAAAGGTTCGCTTCTGGCATTTCTAACTTTGTAGCTAATCCGACATCATTCCAATATTGTGTTAGTGCTTTTGCACGAGCTTCAAACGTCGGATTCTGTGTAGCATAATGACTGAACTTGACTTTAAATTCTTCACCATTTGGATCTTCTCGAATACCATCGTCATTTACATCCACATATCCTGCCTCATCTAATAATTCCTTTGCCTTTTCAGGGTCATAATTGTACACTGTTACATCAGAATCATCCGCTGAAATCCAGTGAGCAGTTGGAATTGGTCGATTTACAGGCTGACCTAAACCAAAGAAAAATTCGTTAATCCACGACTCCCGATCAATAGCATAAGCCATCGCCTTCCGAAGCTGCTTATCATGATACTTCTCATAATCCATGACATTTTTTTCTCCATCCCACGTTCCTAATCGAAACCCAACATAGTAATAAGAGAGTCCTGGTGCTCTTATTACATCCGTATTATCAAGTGCTTGAATAGACTCAAAATTACTTGGGTGAAAAGCTGTCATATCCAATTGATTATTCTCCAGCTCGCCAACTACTAAGCTTGGGTCAATAACTTTTAACACGATACTATCTAAATGAGGCTTCCCTTGCCAATAATCGTCAAACGCCTCAAACTGAATAGATTCACCAGGAATAATCTCTTTTACTTTAAAAGGTCCAATTCCGATAGGTTTTTGACGCACTTGCGGAGATTCCGACATTTCGGCTACTGGAATACCCTCAAATTCCTTTCTAGAGAGAGGATATGTCCACAAGTTTTCTAGGTTATTAACACGAGCTTTATCAAATGTAATCTCGATTTCATAATCATTGACTACATGTATTCCCTCGATTTCATCAGCTTCTCCGGCTTTAAATTCTGGTACACCCTTTATGGTTTGGACATTAGTATATCGTGGTCCATCATAATCAGGGTGTGCTAGTGTTTCTATCGCAAAAACCCAATCATGTACAGTTAATTCTTCGCCGTTATGCCATTTCACCCCTTTTTGGAAGGTAAATGTATAATGCTGATTATCTTCTGTTTTCCAATCCGCCACATTTGGTTGTGGTTTTAGTTCCTCATCATACGTAATTAATCCATCATCTAAAAAATCGATCACCTCGGCATCAACTGCTATTCCATAGAAATTAATGTTGAATAATCCCTCAGGAGCCGAATCAAGTGCATAAACTAATGTCCCACCATCAACTGGACCTGTAGCTTCTTCCTTATCCCCTTCCTCCGATTGCGTCTCATTATTTTCCTTTTCCTTATCGCCCTCCTCTTCTGAACAAGCCACTAATAACATTGTTAACATAAGCAATAACATGAATGAAAACCAATATTTCTTCAAATTAGCTCCCCCCTAAAATAAGAAAGTCTATCTATCATATAAAAGACATGCGACCTGATGATTCGGCCTCACCTCCTTCAATTCAGGAACTACCTTTTTGCAGGCCTCCATCGCCATTGGACAACGTGTATGGAAAACACAACCACTTGGCGGATGTTGGGGGCTAGGTACATCTCCTTTTAAGATAATTCGCTCCTTTCTACGAAGTGGATTCGGATTAGGTATAGCTGACGTTAACGCTTGTGTATAGGGATGCATTGGATTTTTATACATGTCTTGTTTTGTAGCTACTTCTACTAAATTCCCTAAATACATAACACCGATTCGATCACTCATATGTTTCACAACACTTAGATCATGCGCAATAAAAAGATAAGTTAGATCAAATTCTTCTTGGATATCCTTTAATAAATTTAAAACCTGTGATTGAATGGAAACGTCCAATGCACTGACTGGTTCATCTGCTACAATTAATTTTGGATTTAAAGCCAATGCTCTAGCAATACCTATTCGCTGTCTTTGGCCTCCAGAAAACTCATGGGGATATTTATAATAATCTTCTTCCCGAAGGCCAACCTTATTTAAAAGTTGTTTCACTTTTGGCCGTATGTCACGGTGATTGTTCGAACTATAGTTCCGTATTGGCTCATCAACAATATGACCAACCATCATTTTGGGATTTAGGGATGCATAAGGGTCCTGAAAAACCATTTGAAAATGCCGACGAACTTCTCTAAGCTTTCTACCTCTTAACCTTGTAATATCTTGGTTATCAAAAATAATTTCGCCGTCTGTTGCATTTGTCAAACGTAGTATGGTCCTACCAGCAGTTGATTTTCCGCAGCCTGATTCACCTACAAGCCCAAAAGTCTCGCCTTTCTTTAATGTTAAGGAGATTCTGTCAACCGCTTTTACATCACCAATCTTCCGTTTAAAGAATCCTCCATGAATTGGATAATATTTTTTTAGATTCTTGACTCGCAGTAGTTCATAGTCCTCTTCTATTTTTTTTAGCTCCTTCATTTTTCAACTCCCTCCTCTGCTGTTCTATGCTGCTTTGGATAGCATGAATGATAAAGGAGACATCTGGCCAAATGACCATCACCTACAGGAGCGAGCTTTGGTGTTATAGACCTACAATCCGCAAAAGCCTTTGGACATCTGTCACGAAATCGACAGCCGACTTGCGGCATACTCGTTAACGAAGGCACTATTCCTCCAATTGTATGGAGACGTTCAACATCTTCTTCCATTTTAGGAATGCTATGTAATAAGGCTTCTGTATAAGGGTGTTTTGGGCTAGAAAATAATTCTACTGTAGTACTCGTTTCTACAATCTGCCCTGCATACATAACCATTACGCTATCTGCCATCTCAGCTACAACTCCTAAATCATGTGTAATTAACATAATTGCTGTATTCGCTTCTTGCTGAATGGATGTAAGCAATTCTAATATTTGTGCTTGAACAGTTACATCTAGCGCAGTTGTAGGTTCATCAGCTATCAATAATTTCGGATTTAAAGCAATGGCGATCGCTATCATCACACGCTGTCTCATTCCCCCAGATAATTGATGGGGATATTCATCTACTACCTTCTCTGGTCTAGAAATTCCAACCTGCTTCATCAATGCAATCGATTTTTTACGTGCTGCTTGTTTAGAGATATCTAAGTGATTATGTAGTACCTCTTGTATTTGTGAACCAATTGTAAAAACCGGATTAAGCGCTGTCATAGGCTCTTGGAAGATCATACTTATTTCTTTTCCGCGGACGTTATTCATCTCTTTATCCGTTTTATTTGTTAATGGCATCCCATTAAACCTTATTTCTCCTTTTGTAATTTTTGCATTTTCTTGCGGAAGTAATTGCATAATGGATAAGGACATCACACTCTTTCCACAGCCAGATTCACCAACAACACAAATAACTTCCTTCTCTTGAATCTCAAAGCTCACATCATCAACAGCATGATATATTTGTCCATTAATTGAAAAACCAGTATGTAAATTTTTTATTTCTAGTAGTGTTTTATTATTTTTCATCAATGATATTGCCCCCTTTTTGCTGTTATGGAAATGTAACGTAATTGTAATAGTTGACTATGATATATATTATTTAAAAATTTAAATAATATTACCTTTCTTTATTTTCGTTTATATCTAATAGTAAATGGAAGCTTCCTTTCTAAATCCTTACTATTCTGATTGCTTTACAGGATGTTTTGATTAATGGAATAATAAAGATAAGCACAAAAATCAACCATTGAATGCTAATAAGTGAAAATAGCCCATGAATTTTAACGGAACTATACAATGTAAAGGCAGTTCCAGGCAACAAAACATGAGGAGGCATTATAATGAAGCTTGCAGATTTTAAAACGGCAGAGGAAAGGGTAGCAATCTTACAAGATAAGGTAAGCGTGTTTGCTGAGCGTGCATACCAACTGGATAAGGATGATGTATTTCCTTTCGAAAACTTCCGCGATTTAAAAGAAATTGGCTACCCTTCACTAACCATTCCAAAAAAGTATGGAGGATTAGGCATTTCACTAACTGAAATGCTCAAGATGCAAGAAATCATTGCTAAAATGGATGGCTCAACGGCTTTAGGAATAGGTTGGCATATGGGAATTACGAAGCATTTAGGAGAAACAGACGCTTGGGAACCTCAAAAGTATGAATCCGTTATGAAAGATGTATTGACAAATAGTGCATTATTAAATAATGCAGCGTCTGAACGAGCCACTGGTAGTCCTACTAGGGGTGGGCGACCAGAAACTACAGCAGAACGAACCAATGACGGCTGGCTTGTTAATGGAAGAAAAACATTTACAACATTAGCACCAGTGCTTTCATATTTTATAGTAAGTGCTTCTATAAAGGGAACGGATAAGACAGGGAATTTTTTAGTAGAACGCGAACGTGACGGTGTATCTATTGATGAGACTTGGGACTCTATTGCGATGAAAGGTACAGGAAGTCACGACTTAGTTTTAGATCAAGTGAAATTGGACGACAGCGATTTTGTCGAGGAGCTTTCATCAGAGAAAAAACCAGCAGTTGGTTGGCTGCTCCATATTCCTGCATGTTATTTAGGTATTGCTAGAGCAGCCCAGGAAACTGCCCTACAATTTGCTTCTAGCTACTCTCCAAATAGCATTAAGGGGACCATCTCCGACTTACCAAACGTACAGCAAAAACTAGGAGAAATGGAACTTCTATTAATGGAAAGCGAATACTTTCTCTATGGTGTATCAGAAAAATGGGACCATGCTACGATAGATCAGCGCTCAGAAATGAAACCTCTGTTAGGCGCAGTAAAACTATCCGTTGTTAATAAAGCCATTGAAGTAGTTGATTTAGCGATGCGAATTAACGGAGCGCGTAGCCTATCTAGCAGTAACCCACTTCAACGATACTATAGAGATGTTCGTGCTGGATTGCATAATCCACCAATGGATGATATGACCATTATACAATTAGCATCAAAAAGTATAAGCGAATTTAGAAACAACCTATAATTATTTTAAAAGTCATTCGTACACTAGCAAAGAACATGTTTATTTTACGATTCTTTCAGAGCTTCTGTTTTTCTATTTTTAGATAAACTATTTCTATGCCACGCTTATAGCAATTTACGAGATACATGAAAAGATTGCCCCTCTCTTGACCTTCTAGGCTAGATGAGAGGCAATCTTTTCTAGTTTTCAACGACTTCATAACAGACTACTACGTATAGAAAATGAACCATTTAAAACAATTTAGCTTTCACTTGTAGATATGTGATACTAGTTTGTTGTTCGAAATAAAAACTTAAAATCTAGCTAATTATCAAATGATATACTTATTTCTCTACTTCTTCAACTCCTTCATTCCCCCTTTTTTATCTTTGACATACTTTTGAAATAAAAATGTAAGATTAGAATGAAGACATTTGAGGTAATACTATATAAGATACTATTGTTAAAATATGGATGCATTGATATCGAGATAAGGGGTGTCGTACATGAAGGGAATCATTTTAGCTGGGGGAAGTGGTTCAAGACTTTCTCCTAGCACAGACAGTATCAATAAGCACTTGCTAGCAGTCTATGACAAGCCAATGATCTACTATCCATTATCTGTTCTCATGCTTGGGGGTATTAAGGAAATCATGATTATTAGTACACCCGAAGCTAAGCCAAGATTTGAAGAACTGCTCGGAGATGGTTCATCACTAGGTATTACCTTGAAGTATAGTGAACAAAAACAACCTAATGGCATTCCAGAAGCTTTAACACTTTCTAAACATTTTTTAAAGAATGACGCTGTCACGTTAATTCTAGGAGATAATATATTCTACGGACAAGGGTTTACAACACTACTTCGCCATGCGCTTAGAAATCATAAGCATGCAACTATTTTTGGTTACCGTGTAAAGGACCCAGGTCGTTTCGGTGTCGTAGAATTTGACCATCGACAAAAGGCAATATCACTCGAAGAAAAACCGGAGGAGCCAAGATCTGACTTTGCCGTGACTGGACTTTATATATACGACAATCAAGCTGTGAAACTAGCAAATACATTAAAACCATCAGCAAGAGGAGAACTCGAAATCACAGATTTAAATAAAGCATATTTAAGACGAGGGCAGCTAGATGTAGAACTGCTTGGCAGAGGATTTGCTTGGATGGATGCTGGAACCCATGAATCACTGTTTGACGCATCGGAATTTGTTAAAATTACTCAACAACGTCAAGGGTTTAAGTTAGCTTGTCTCGAGGAAATCGCCTATTACCTAGGGTATATTTCTAGGGAGCAATTATATAAAAAAGGAAAAGCGATGAAAAAAAACGATTATGGAGCCTATCTATTAGAAATCGCTGACCGTAAACACACACAACAATATTGGGATACTATTGATCGTAATCCAATGCTAGGGCTGGTTGAATAATGAAAACAAATAAATCTACTATCTTAATTACTGGCGGCGCAGGGTTTATCGGTGCTAATTTCATTCCATATTTCATGAAAAAACACCCAGACTATACTATTATCAATCTCGATAAACTGACGTATGCAGGTAATCTATTACATTTAACCGAGGTAAGTGATTCACCTAACTACCATTTTATTCATGGAGATATTACGGATGAACAACTTGTTACAACTATATTCAATCGCTATGATATCGGTGGTGTTATTCATTTTGCAGCTGAATCACATGTAGATAGATCTATTGAAGATGCTAACCATTTTATTCAAACAAATGTGCTTGGAACCATGGTGTTACTACAAATTGCCAAAAATGATTGGCAAAGAAAGCGGCAATTACAACACAGACGATTCCATCATATCTCTACAGATGAAGTTTACGGTTCATTAGGTGAAAAAGGGAAATTTACGGAGACAACACCTTATAATCCTCGAAATCCCTATAGTGCATCAAAAGCTGGGGCAAATATGCTCGTTAAAAGCTTTGGATACACGTACGGAATGGATGTAGTGGTGACGAGTAGTTCAAATAATTACGGTCCAAAACAGCATGATGAAAAATTAATTCCAACCATTATTCGAAAAGCACTAAAAGGGGAAGCAATTCCTATTTATGGTGACGGATCTAATATTCGTGATTGGTTATATGTGTCAGACCACTGTGGTGCACTCGATCTTGTTTTTCATCATGGGAAATCTTTGGAAAAATATAATATTGGTGGTTCCAATGAACAGACAAACATAGCAATTGCTAAGAAGGTTTGTCACATTTTAGATGAGCTAACTCCTGAGTCTAAAAGGGAAAATGGCCTTTCTTCGCATGGGGAGCTTATCACGTATACAAAAGATCGCCCTGGACATGATCAACGTTATGCCGTTGACGATCAAAAAATACGAACAGAATTGGGCTGGAAACCGGTAGAGGACTTTCATACCGGCCTTCAGAAGACTATAAAATGGTATATAAGGCAATGGGCGAAAAGCAAAGTCCATTAATTTCTGTCGTTATTCCGGTCTACGGCTGTACACAATGCCTCCGTGAATTATGCAGTCGAATCAAAACTACGATAGAAGAGATTCCAGCCCAATACGAAATCATTCTAGTTAATGATGCTAGTCCGGATAATGCTTGGCAGACCATTAAAGATTTGAATAATAAAGATAAACAAATTAGAGGATTGAACTTAGCTCGAAATTTTGGACAACACCATGCAATAACGGCAGGACTTGATTACACAAACGGAGACTGGGTTGTCGTCATGGATTGTGATTTACAAGATCGACCAGAAGAAATAAAAAAATTGTATAAAAAGAGTCAAGAAGGTTATGAGGTGGTTTTCGGAAAACGTATGGAACGCAGAGATAATTGGTTGAAGAAGAAGTCATCACAATTTTTCTACCGCATCTATGATTATTTTTCTGGTGGGACATCTGATTATACAATTGCCAATTACAGTATCGTATCTCAAAAAGTAGTAGTAGGCTATCGACAAATGCGAGAACAAAATCGTTTTTTTCCCTTGTTTTTGCAGTGGATGGGATATGAAAGCACCTCTATTCCAATTGAACATGACGCACGAAAAGAAGGGAAATCTTCCTATAATCTAAAGAAATTAATTACGTTAGCAACGGATGCGATTATTTCCCAATCTAATAAGCCATTGAGGCTATCCATTCAATTCGGATTTCTTATTTCTTCTGTATCCTTTATTTACGGTATGTACTTATTTGGTAGATATTTTTTCCTTGCTGAACCTGTACAAGGTTGGACAAGTGTCATGGTTTCTATCTATTTCATTGGTGGATTGATTTTCTTTAATTTTGGAATTCTAGGATTATATATCGGAAAGGTATTTAATGAAACAAAAGATCGGCCGCTTTATTTGATAAGAGAAACAACAGACAGTAAAGAATATGAAACAAACAAACGGAGCTGATAGCATGGACACATACTTAAAACCAACCCCTTGGGATAAACGGAATTTTCATATTAATACGTATGAGCTCACCAGCGCTTCAGAGGAAGCCTTACAGGAAACGAATCAAATAGAAGGACATTTCACTCTAAAGATTGATCCAACTATCAATACAGAGAAGTTGTATAAATACGGCTTTTATTATACAGATACGTTAATAGAACCAGTATGCCAAAAAAGCAAATTGAAATTATTCAAACAAGATGGTATGGAGCTTTCTAGAGATTATGATAAAGCACATATTTTAGAAATCGCTGGTGAAGTCTTTACAAATGGACGATTTCATCGTGACTTTAATATTCCTAATTTCATGGCTGATCATCGCTATAAAAACTGGGTAAATGATTTAATTCAAGCAGATAAAATTGTTGCGCTAATCTACGGAAATCATTTAGCTGGCTTCTTTGCTTATGATTCTAATAAAGTCCTTCTACTAGCGATGGATAAATCCTATCGCGGGAGAGGTCTTGCAAAATCGTTTACCAGCCATTGTGTTGATGAATTGTTTCGTATTGGCAATTATGAGGAAGTCAGAACATCGATTTCTCCTTCGAATCCGGCATCATTAAATGTTTTTATTTCATTAGGCTTCCGATTAAATGGTGCTGTAGATGTCTATCATAAATTAAATGGCTCTTTACCAGTTGGGGTGTAACAATGGGATATCTGTATATTCTTGGGACCATTGGGTTCACAGTTTATGGCCAATTAATTCTAAAATGGAAAATTGATCAATATGGAAGTTTACCAAATGCATTTATGGGGAAAATCAATTTCCTACTACAGTTATTACTAAATCCATGGATTCTATCTGGCTTGTTTTCTGCTTTTCTAGCAGCGCTATGCTGGATGGCAGCGATGACTAAGTTTGATATTAGCTATGCATATCCTTTTATGAGTCTTTCTTTTGTACTTGTATTTATACTTTCTGCTGTACTATTTGGGGAACCAGTATCTCCTCCAAAAATAGTCGGATTTTCCCTTGTAATTGCAGGTATTATTATAATGAGGTGATTCTATGATTCCGTTTAATAAACCTTGTGTGATTGGTTCAGAGATGACCGCTATCCAACAAGCTATCACGTCCAACAAAATTTCGGGTAATGGTTCATTTGGAAAAAAATGTACGAACTGGTTAGAGAACCAGTTAACTTGTGATAAAGCATTACTGACCCCTTCCTGTACCGCAGCATTAGAGATGACCGCTTTATTATTGAATGTTCAACCAGATGATGAAGTTATTATGCCTTCTTATACATTTGTTTCTACTGCCAATGCCTATGCATTACGCGGTGCTTCGATTCGATTTGTTGATATTGATCCAGGCACCATGAATATTGATCCAAAGGAAGTGGCACGGGCGATTACCGATCAGACCAAAGCCATTGTGGTCGTTCACTATGCTGGTGTAAGCTGTGATATGGATGAAATATTAACGTTAGCAAACAGCCATAATTTATGGGTTATTGAAGATGCCGCACAAGGCTTAATGAGTACATATAAAGGAAAAGCACTTGGTTCGATTGGACACATGGGAACACTTAGCTTTCATGATACTAAGAATTATACGTGTGGTGAGGGCGGTGCATTACTCATTAACGATCCTTCCCTTAGCGAACGGGCAGAGATGATCCAGGAAAAAGGAACGAATCGTTCTCAATTTATTCGTGGAGAGATCGACAAATATACATGGAGAGATGTTGGTTCATCCTATTTATTAAGTGAAATTAATGCTGCCTATTTATCCGTACAGCTTGAACACGCTAGTAAGATCCATCACGATCGTCTACATAGTTGGAACCAATACAATCACGGTTTACTAAACTTACAGCTGGCTGGAAAGATTGATTTACCAACCGTTCCCAATCCATGTGAACATAATGCACATATGTATTATATTAAAATGAAAAACCAGTCAGAAAGATATCAATTGCAACAGTTTTTAGACGAACATGAGATTGTGACAGCTACTCATTATGTTCCCTTACATAGCGCACATGCTGGGAAACAATTCGGTGCATTTATTGGTGAGGATACGCATACTACAACGGAAAGTAATCGCTTATTACGCTTACCGCTTTACTATGGGATAGGAGAAGAGGCAATTAATGATGTGGTCAACAAAATACAACTGTTTTTCCAACCATAAGCTTCTGGTAGGCATTGCTTGTCTAGTTATCGTTACCTACCTGATGCCGTATTACATTCTAGGTGAAGACACACATATTCGTGTACACGATAATTTAGACTCCAATATCGTATGGTATCACTTGCTTGCAGAAAGTGGCCAAATTTTTAGCTTAACGGATACGACATTTCCCAACATCATTAATGGGTTACCAAGAAGTTCCCTACCTTCTGGATTAGATGCAATGGTATGGCTATATACCATGTTTGAACCCATGACAGCGTACAGCATTGGGCAAACTATCATGCGGTTCGTGGCTTTTTTCGGTATGTATCTATTATTAAAGCATTTCACTTCGTTTGGTAGGAAGATACCAATCATTACTGTTGGTTCCTCGTTAGGGTTTGCTTTATTACCCTATTGGCCATCAGGTATGCTATCGATTGCTGGATTACCACTAGCCTTGTTCTTATTTTTATCCATTCGGAAATATGGGAAAGCAACACCTTGGTATTATTGGCTAACCCTATTGCTTATCCCATTTCTGTCTAGTTTTGTGCTAACCTTTGTTTTCTTTTTAACCATCATGGGTCTAATTTGGCTTATCGATTGGATTCGCTTGAAGCAGTTTCATTGGCCGTTTTTTGGGGCAATTGCAGCAATGACAAGTATTTATGTACTAAAAAATTACCTATTAATCACGTCCATGTTTTTTAGTTCGGGATTCACTTCTCATCGCGACGCATTAAATTTAGGGCATAATTCCTTGCAACGAAGTGTAGAGTTATCATTTGAAAATTTCCTCTATGGTCATACCCATGATATGGCACAGCATTACTGGATTATTATACCGGTAATTGGGTTTGCCTTTATCATTGCAGGCTATCGGTCTATTAAACCAACATGGTTATTAGGATTATTTTTTATTAATTTTTCCCTTTCCATCTGGTATGCATTTTGGTATTGGGAGGGATGGCGTGTAGTGAAGGATAATTTTATGATTGCCAACACCTTCAATTTTGCCCGGATTCACTTTTTCGATCCAGCTATTTGGTACATCTGCTTTGCTTTAGCATTGGCAATTATTTGGAAACACCTTCGCTTTGGTAGATTCATTGCTGTTTTTTTAATTATTGCTCAATGCGGGCTGGTTTTATTTCCATTAAATGAGGAAAGTAAATATAATTCTATTGGCACACCGACATTTAAAGAATTTTATTCTGAAGAATTGTTTACTGAAATTCAGTTATATATTGGTAAGAATCTCGAAGATTACCGAGTGGTAAGTATTGGAATGCATCCAACTATCGCACAGTACAATGGGTTTTATACGCTGGATACATACAATAACAGTTTTCCTTTGGGTTATAAACAAGCGTTTAGGAGAATTATTGCGGACGAACTTGAAAAAAATCCAGTGTTAGAGAATTATTTTGATACGTGGGGCGGTAGATTATATATGTATGTAGCTGAACACGGTGAAAATTATCTCTATACCAAAAATCGGAATGACCTAATTGAAGATCTGGATATAAATACGAAGGCATTGAAAGATCTGGGAGGAGAGTATATCTTAGCAGCTGTACCTATTAATAATGCAGAGGAACTTCATCTCACACTAGAGAAGACATTCGAACACCCTAATGCTGCATGGAAGATTTGGCTTTATCATGTAGATTAGTGGAATCGTGCAAGCTCAACGGCAGAGCTGCGCGACCTTTTATGAAATGTGTGATTTCTAGTGAGCAGTATATATACAGGACTATTCTCCATTTCCATGCATTAACTATCCATATTTTGATAATCCCATAGCAACTTCCATTCTCCATCAACCTCTGCCATATAAACATCCTGTATTAAGGTAGAATTACCGTATTTCCCGTTAAAATGTTGAGAGACGGTGATTCGATAAACGGTCGGAATTGGTTCTCCCTCTACTGTAGGAAGCCAATTCTTCATTTCCTCGATATCTCCAAAGCTATATGTGAAATGGAGTACTCCAAAATAATTCATAATGACATCTGATCGATCCTGAATATACGTTCCTTTTGGAAATTTTTCTTTCATCATTGGATGCAACATTTCCCAGGACTCAGAAAAAGCTCCTCTTTGCTCATAGGCGTAAAATTCCTCGGCAGCCTCCTCTGCTTGATGCTCTGGTGATGATGCAACAACAAAATATATGGTGCCCGCAACAGCAATAGCAAGTATAAAAAGCAATAGTAATAGTTTATGCAAAGTTTCATCTCCTTTTTATGCTTGCTACCATATTATTCATAGCTACAACAAATTATTATTAGAACGACTAGTAACATTCATCAGCTTTCAACTAATTCATTAGCTTAACTCGAAAAATATTACAGAAAACCGAGAAAGATATACCTCTTAAATAAACAATTTATAGGGACTGGTATAGAAAAGGCTATGGGAGAAGAAAATTTTGTGAAGCCCTAAGAGTCAGTATGCTTTACTAGAGACAAAACCTCGCCCGCGGAAATCATAGTATTTTAATGGTGCGACGATAGAACCTATTTTAAGTAATGAAACCGTTCGGGTTAGGATCTGGATAAAATTCGTCTCTCCCAGCCTCCTTGCATCAATCCTCAATATATACAGAATCGATAATGGTTCGTTCGAAAGTAGAACCTTTCTTTGTTTTTCCACTAATGTCTACGGTAATATTATAAGCTTGATTTTTCTTTGGAAATGTTAGATTTGTAGACATATCTACATTTCCTTTCGTTGAAAATGACTTTACTTCGTTCATCGTTCCAGACTCCACTATTTTATAGCTGGCTTTTAAGCTATCTTCTTGAATGAAGGAATCATCAGTCTTTAATTGATAATAAAATGATTTATTTTTACTATTCTTATTCATATTCGATACTAGATTCCACTTCCTTGGAGTATCATAATTGGCAACAAGCAAATAGGCACTATCCTGTTTACTCCCTAGTTCAACCATCCATTCTCCAGAGACAGGATTTTTTACTGGAATTGTATATGCAGTAGCTCCTGTAAATATCCCTCCGGATTCTTGAGTTGTTGCTTGCGTAGCTATATACGATTTGCCCGATGGATCTATTAATGCAAGCTGATTTAATTCATGAGCCGCATAAACTTGCACTGTTATCTCGTCTACACCATCTTCAATCGGTAGAGAAAGCTGATCGCTCTTATTTTGAACTAGCGAATTACCACGTACTAAATGGTCTGAGGTGGGTAATGGCATTCTATAGGAGCTTGGTGAGAAGCTTCTTCCAGGCACCAATTCATCCGCTATGAAGCTCTCAAAGACAGGAAATATGACTTCACTGCGAACTGAAGTATGATTCCAGTCTCCTATAGCAATTTCTTGACCACCCGGTAAATTACTACTAACAGCTGTTACTACACCATCATTATCTCCATAACTAGAGAGATAGACGCCACCATACCAAGTAGCAGAGAATATGGACCCCCAATCCGTTCCTCCAAGCGTATAAATATCGTTGTAGTATGCATATGGTTCAGAATCAGTGATGGAGCGAAAATGCTCCATATATCCTGTCTCCACTGCAGTAGTGCCTTCCCCTTGCATACCGAGTAAATCTGCCAGCCAACCAGCCCAGGAGCTATTTGCCAAATCTGCTAGCTGTGAGCCATGATGTGGACTAGAAAGCGTAATAATATTATCTACATATTGCCATGCATCATAATATGTTACTGCAGCCTGAGCATCAACTCCTCCTTTACTATAGGCAACTAATGTAATTGGCTGGCCATTAAAATGCGCGGCTATTTCTTCAATTTTGTCAGCAAGTAGTCTTCCGTTATCCCACATATCAGCCGAAGCCCCACCAGCATCGTATAGCTGAACAAATGCCGTATGATAGCCTGCCTCATAGGCTGCCTCATACAAACCATTGTCTTCCCAAAAGATCTGAGCCACATTATTTAATCCTGGGACAAATAGTAAGACAGGTGCTCCCTCTTGTGGATGTTCAGGTGTCTCCCCAACAAACCATTCTCCTGGTGTTTCATCGTTACCGTTATTTCCTTTTCCAAATACCGTTATGTCGTCACCCTTGCCTACAAGTCGTGGACTAGCTATACCTTTTGCTTGTGCTGCTACATAACACGGAATGGATATTACAAGTAAACCGAAAAGAAACATAACGAGCAGTCGAATCGTCATCTCTTCTCCCCCATTCAGAATATTAGTGGTAGTTACTATATAAACATCATTGTAAAATGATGGAACTGAAAAGGGCTTTTACTCCTTTATATTTATGAAAAACAGGGCTTCTTTAATAACTAACTAAAGTAAAGAAGTTATAAAGCGATGATTATTTAAAACACTACAGCCTTTTATTTTAAAAACTGCTGAATTCGTAGCCAACGAATTCAGCAGTTGTTCACCATAGATGTATCATCGTTTGTACATAAATCTGTACCATAATATAAAATACGATTGCATATTTAAAATTAAAGCGAATCCCATTTTTAAAACCATTTAAACCGTTCGAGGCACTTAAAATAATTACTGGCATTATCAGAGGTGAAATTAAAATAGAGATGACGCTACCAGATGTGACTGCTAATACAATTAACTCAGGAGGATATGGTAGAGCGATATTTTCTAATATTCCTGCTACTAAAACCATCACGGTTAATGGTCCCATTCCAATAAACCCAAGGAAAATCACAATAAATGGAAGAAGATATAGGATATTAATAAATGGTAGCATCTCTTGCAACGCATAAACACCATCCACTACATAATCACCAAAATTTGTTTGATTTAACGCATAAATTAATACTCCTGCACCGAGCATAATGCTAAGCTGATATGATTGATTTGTCATATTTTGCTGAAAGTAAATTTTCGCTTCTTCTACAAATTTTTTCGGTTTCTTTTTGACCACGTAATAGAAGCAAGTCCAGATTATCACTGTTAGAGGAATTACCATCATTAGATCCGTGGAAAAAATGGCATGGATAATAAAGATTGATCCAAATAAACTAATTAAGAAAAACGGAGCAAAATTCGCTCATTCCTTATCACTACATGCTCCGATTTACGCTTCCTCTAGTAGCTATTATGGAATAATAGCTACTGCTTGACCACCACTCCGGCTGCCCACTTCCCTTTCCGTGGGGTTTGTCCTTCAGCTAACTTTTTTAGCAAAACCCGC